>DOVL01000221.1 GCA_003520105.1 Lachnospiraceae bacterium
CATCCTTCGGCTGGTACATAAATGTAACCACCTTAAACGGAGGAAAGGTAATAAAGGTTCCTGTAAATAAGAATTTCGCAGTTGATTCGGAAGCAATTTTAAAAGCGATAACAGAGAGGACCAAGGTGGTCTGGCTCTGTAACCCAAACAATCCGACAGGCACGGTTCTTCCGGGCAGTGAACTGGTAAGTCTCATCAGCAGGATCAGACGAGACATTCTGATAGTCCTGGATGAAGCATATATTGATTTTATAGATGAAGAAGCAAACGGCGGACCGTACATCGATACGGTCAAGCTGACTGAGGAATACGACAATCTGATCATCCTCAGAACCTTCTCCAAGTCTTACGGTCTTGCATCCTTCAGAATAGGTTATGGAATAGCCTCTGAAGCGATAATAGACAGCCTGACCAAGGTCAGACTGCCAATGAATACAACCTTTGCATCCCACGTGGCTGCCGAGGCTGCACTCTCCGATGAGGATTTCAAGAACTATATAGTTCGGAAGATCGACGAGGAGAGGAAATATTATTACGAAGCTCTAAAGGAATTTGGTTTTACGGCTGTCAGGTCGAACGGTAATTTCATCTTCGTTCACACGGGCAGAGATGGAGGGCAGATCGAAGAAGCACTTCTTCGACAAGGCATCATGATCAGAAACGGCGCCGAATTCGGATTTAGAGATTATGTGAGGATATCCATCGGAACCCATGAGGAAAATGAGAGAGTGATAGCAGCTCTCCGGGAGGTACTGAAGGATATACCGGTCATAAAGGAAGGTGATTGATATGGCTGACCGCGAAATAATTCTTAAGGCCAGCGGAATTAAAAAGAACTTTGGCAAGAACGAGATCCTTAAGGGAGTTGATCTTGAGGTGGAAAAGGGCGATATCGTCGTTATCCTCGGTCCTTCGGGAGCAGGAAAAACAACATTTCTTCGATGTCTTAACTTCCTCGAGAAGCCGAACAAGGGTACCGTTACCATAGATGGTCTTACAGTGGATGCAGCACATGCATCCAAGAAGGAAATCCTTGCACTCAGAAGAAAGACGGCCATGGTATTTCAGCAGTATAACCTGTTCAAGAACAAAACCTCGGTTGAAAATATAACCGAAGGACTTGTACAGGTACAGAAGGTTCCGAAGCAGGAGGCAATAAAGATAGCAAAGGAGCATCTGGATAAGGTTGGTCTTTCAGACAAATACGACTCATATCCGGCAAACATGTCGGGTGGCCAGCAGCAGCGTGTAGGAATAGCAAGAGCGCTTGCACTGAGACCTAAAGTGATACTTTTCGATGAACCGACATCGGCACTCGATCCCGAGCTGGTCGGAGACGTGCTTTCGGTAATGAAGAAGGTCGGCAAGACCGGCATCACGATGATAGTCGTTACACATGAAATACAGTTCGCCATGGATATAGCTACCAAGGTTGTGGTGATGGACAACGGAACTGTAATAGAGGCAGGAACGCCAAAACAGATATTTTCAAATGCAAAAGAAGAAAGGACAAGACAGTTCCTTAAGAAGATAGTACCGGAATACTCATACGTAATCTAACCGGTAATGTAATGAAAAAATGAACGAGTTTAAGGAACAGATATACAGGAGGAATAATTATCATGATTAAGAAAACAGCATTCAGAAAGAAAGTAAAAAGAGCTATAGTATCAGCACTTGCAGGAGCAGTACTTCTTACAAGCCTTGCAGGCTGCGGCAAGAAGGATAAGACAGAGGATGGAGTTAAGACGATCAATGTCGGCGTTATCACAGCCGGTGACAAGACATCCTTTGTAGATGATAAGGGTAAGCTTACAGGTTACGAGATAGAGCTTATGAGAAAGATCGATGAGGAGCTTCCGCAGTACAAGTTCAACTTCGTACAGCTTGAAGGCCCGACACTTTTCTCATCTCTTGATGCGAAGAAGGTTGATATGATCTCAGGTAACTTCAGAAGAAGTGATGCAAGAGAGGAAAAGTATTATCACACCTACAGAGCATACATCTCAACACCTTACAGAATCATCGTATTTGAAGACAATACAGATATCAACAGTATCAAGGACCTTGAGGGAAGAAAGGTCGGTACAGGTGAAGGAAGTCTCATGGCAGATATCCTGAGTGCATATATCAAGGAGAATGATTCAACAATAGAAGTTGTTTATTCAACAGACCTTGTAGCTGACCTTGTTTCAGGAAGAATTGAAGCTATCATCTTCCCGGGAAGACAGGTTGACCTCTACAATGCAAGCTACGATGATCTTAAGTTCAAGGCAGTTGGTGATCCTGTTGTAGGATCTGACGGATGCATGAAGGATTCAAACGCTTACTGGTATTTCAGAAAAACTGATGAAGATGTAGAGCTCAGAGATGCAGTCAGCGAAGCACTTTACAAGCTGAGACAGGAAGGAGTTCTCAGAGAGCTTTCACTCGAATGGTATAACACAGACCTCACAGAAGGAATCGATGAGCAGTGCGAAGAAGAAGTTAAAGAAATGTATGGTATTAAATAACAGGTTGTGAGAAGGAACGTCAGTAAATATGACGAGGTTTACTAAGTTTTTGATGGAGAGAGACAGATGGTACAAGCCTTTGAATGGAAATACGTAATTAAAGCAATGCCGAGGCTTCTGCATTTTATACCGATAACACTTGAGATCTGGGCAGCGATAATAGCCAGCAGCGTTCTGGTAGGAACTTTGTTCGCTGTTATCAGAACCAAACATATACCGGTTCTGGAACAGCTGGTAAGAGTGATCATCTCTGTGGTAAGAGGAATCCCTCCTCTTACCCAGCTCTTTATCTTCTACTTCGGCCTTCCGGCTCTGCTTCTGAAGGTCGGAGTAGATATCACAAGAATTGACGGTATGTGGTTCGTCATCATGGCTTACGGACTCAGTAACGGTGCGGTCATCTCCGAGAGCCTCAGAGCTGCATTTGCAAGTGTTGGAAAGGGTCAGGAGGATGCAGGTTACAGCATCGGAATGAGCGGAACCAAGGTGTTCCTCAGGATCATGATCCCTCAGGCACTGGTTGTCGCACTGCCGAGCTTCGGAAACCTGTGTGTAGCCGCACTTAAAAATACGTCACTGGCTTTCGCGGTAGGAGTTATAGAGCTTATGACCACTGCAAATCAGTTTGGAACCTATTCACTTCACAGAATGGAAAGCTATGTGGCAGTCGCTATAGTTTATTATGCACTGTATCTGGTTATCAGATTTGTTTTCAACAGGATTGAGAACAGGGTTGCTTATCAGAAGGATTGACGATACGGAGGAAGATATGGATTTTGACTGGAAATTTTTCTGGGAAGTCGTAAGAGGCAGCAGCAAAGCTATCCCGCTTACACTTTACCTTTCACTTTGGTCCTTCTTTTTCGGACTTCTGATCGCGCTCGTAGTCGCGATACTGAGATACAAGAAGGTATTTATACTTGATAAATTTGCAGACTTTTATGTGTCATTTATCAGGGGAACACCGGTTATACTTCAGCTTTATCTGGTGTATTACATCATACCTGCTCTTGTGGATAACCTGATGATCAAGTGGGGCTTCTCCTTCAGGATGAATCAGGTGGAAATAAAGAAGCTGGTTGTTCTGACACTTTCGATAAATATGTCCGCATACCTTGCCGAGACCATCAGAGGTGGACTTAACTCCCTGGGAAGGAGCGAGATTGAGGCGGCAATGTCAATCGGAATGACGAGCGGTCAGATACTCAGGAGAATAATCATTCCTCAGGTGCTTGTGATCAGTATACCGAATTTCTCGTCTCATTTGATAGGAATAATTCAGGCAACTTCACTTGCATTCTACGTGACACTGGTTGAGATAACAGGAACAGCCAGGCTTATGGCGATGGATAACTGGAAATACTACGAAGCTTATCTCGCAACAGGCCTTATCTACTGGCTGCTGACAGTGGCAGTTGAGATAGTAACCTTCATAATCGAGAAACTGGTTGAGAAGCGCGGATATGTACTGAGGGCACGCAGGGCGTGATGAATCGAGCTTGATGATGCGAGCGTGATGATTTGAGCTTGATAATTCGAGCTTGATGAGTCGAGCAAGATGATTCGGAAGAAAATGATGCGGCAGAGAATGATACAGTCGCATACGGGATGATAATAAACTATCAAACATAATAGATAAAAAATTGCACCGATGAATTACAAAATGGTGCGGAGATGATAAAAAAGGGGATAGAAAAATGGCCGGAAGGTATAGATTGGATGAATTAAATACAGCGGCAACAAGGATCTTTGAAGCAGCCGGCTTTAGAAAGGATTATGCAGAAAGAGTTGCCGATAATCTCGTAACGGCAGAGGCGAGAGGTGTGTATTCGCACGGTCTTGTCCATCTTACGGATTATGTTGAACTCTTCAAACTCGGAAAGATACAAAATAATGATTTTGAAGTTGTCAGGGATTTTGCGGCAACAGCTCTTATAGATGCGCACCATGCACCGGGAGCACCGAGCGGCGAAGCTGCAATGGATCTTGCGATAGAAAAGGCAAAGCAGTTTGGCGTCGGAATCGTTACCGTAAAGAACGGTACGCATTTCGGAATGGCATATTATTATGCAAGAAGAGCACTTAAGGAAAATATGATCGGACTTGCATTTACAAATGCGGGCGACATGGTGGCTCCTTTCGGCGGAAAAACCAAGCAGATAGGAACCAATCCGATATGTATCACATCGCCGACAAAGGACGGTGGTGAGATAACCTTCGATGCAGCGACGAGTGTACAAGCTTTCAACAAGCTGTATCATGCATCGGTTGAGAAGAAGCCGATACCGCTCGGCTGGGCGATCGATCCTGACGGAAATGACACCACTGATCCGAATCTCGGAATGGCCGGAGCACTGCTTCCATTCGGCGGTTATAAGGGCTACGGACTCGGCTTCATGGTAAATCTTCTTACAGGTATCCTCAGCGGTTCATCGCTGGTAAGACATGAAGATGGTACGATCAGCGAGGATATACATAACTGCGGCTTCAACTTCTGTGCGATAGATATTTCAAAGTTCAATGACCTGAAGGATTACTTCGATGGTCAGAAGCTCTTTGCTGACAGAATTACTTCTTCTGCCAGAAAGGACGGAGTTGATAAGATTTATCTTCCGGGCGAGATTGAGGTTGATAAATACTACAAGGCGCTTAAGGAGGGAATCCTGCTGGGTGACGGAGTGGAAGGAAATCTTCTGAGACTGCAGGAAGAGTTTGGACTTGAGAACAGACTTACTAAAATTTGATACGAATTGCTTTGTTTCTGCGAAACTTTCGCAATTCTACGGACATTCGGAATCCGCTAATTTATTACATAAATTGCTCCTTCCTCATGTCCGGCGGGTTCCAAGTACAAAAAATGATTCATACAAGTATGATCATTTTTGTCTTTGAAACCCTAATATCACATATTATATATGCCATATAATATATTTAAAACCACGTTCTTTGACATAGCGGAACGTGGTTTCTTCATATTTTGGGGGCATAAGCCGGAGCATTGGTAATGATATTTGCTATAGGCTGAGACTATAACCGCGTATCATTTTTGAGTATTAACGATAGTGGGCTAAAAGGTGATAGTATAGCTAATCATAAATAAAGAAACACGTTCACCGAAAGAAAAGGGAGTAATGATATGGCAGTCAGATATTCGGGATTAAGAGAATCAAGACAAAACAGATATAACGATCTGGGCGGCAGCAGTGTAGATATCGCCGACAGATTTGAAAAGAAATGTATAAAGAAAGCAGAGAGGAGCTTCGAGCAGGGACTTCAGTGCCAGGAGATCAACAGCCTGCAGGCGCTGGTTTCCATAGAGGATTCACTCCTTATAGTGCATTCTCCTCAGGGATGTCTCGGATGCGTATCGGCCATGCAGGATCTCTTCAGAGTCGGTCAGATACACAGAGGCGTTAAGCACGTTAGAAACGCGAGGCTCCTTTGTACGAATCTTGATAAGAAGAGCGTTATCTTCGGAGGCGAGAAGAAGCTCCGTGATACGGTTAAGCTTGGTATAGAGAGGTATTCGCCGAGGATAGTATATGTATTTACCTCATGTGCATCAGGTATCATCGGTGATGATATTGATGCAATATGCGGTGATCTTCAGGATGAATATCCGGAGGTGGTAATGGTACCGGTTCACTGCGAGGGCTTCAAATCCAAGATATGTGCATCAGGCTTTGATGCGGCGCTGATAGCGATCAATAAATACATTATAAAAGGACAGAAGCAGGAGACAGAGCCTGATCTGATAAACCTGTTCGCACCGACCTCAATCAGCTACGCTGACCAGAGGGAGATGGAACGAATGCTTGAAAACCTCGGCATGAGGGCTAATTATATTCCTTTCTACAGCAATCTGGACAAGCTGAGAAACATAACCGCAGCAACTGCTTCGACCTCTATCTGTAAGGTTTTTGCAGATGAGTTCATGAAGGAGCTGGAGGCGGATTACGGTATTCCTTACAGTCACACAGTCATGCCGATAGGAATCAGAAATACGGATAAATGGTACAGAGGCATCGCGAAGATCGTCGGTAAGGAGGAAGAAGCCGAGGGGATTATCCGAAAGGAACACGAGAGGATCGATCCTCTGGTAAATGAGATAAGAGAGAGGCTGCAGGGCAAGAGAGTTTTCATCTGCGGTGGTACCGGAAGAAGCTTCGCTGCAGCGGCTCTTATAGATGATTTTGGAATGAAGCTGGTAGGACTTGAAACACCGACCTACGACAGCGATGCACAGGATGATATTGAATATCTCAACAAGATCCATGGTGATTTTGTGGTTGATATAGCAAACATGCTCCCATTTGAGCAGGTCAACCTGCTGAACAGGCTCAGACCGGACTGCTTCATTGGCGTTGCGGACTGGGCCGCGAAGCTGGGACTTCCGACCACACATGTACTTGATGGCAAGAGACCGACCATGGGTTATGACGGACTGATATATCTCGGAAACAAGATAGCAGATCAGTTTGAGAATCCGGGCTTCAACGTGAAGCTCGCGGCTCACCGAAAGCTTCCTTATAAGGACAGCTGGTATCAGGAGGATGCATTCAAATATATAGTTGAAAGATAATGAATGTGTGAGCAGATAATATCATTTAATAAAGAGGTAGAAATATGTCAGCAATAACAGAAAATCCGCGTGGAGGATGTGTTCTCGCGGGAATAAATTCAAATCTTTCAGCCATCGGAGGTGTCTGTCCTGTATTTCATTCGGGACCGGGCTGCTGCCTTCAGACCTCTGCCAGTGAGCAGGGACAGTCGGGTGGAAAGAATGCAGGTTTCGTATCCGGATCATCAATTCCCTGCTCGAACATGCTTGAGAAGGAGGTTGTATTTGGAGGAACCAATAAGCTCAGAACCACCGTTCAGGGCGCGGTTGATATCATAGATGCAAAAACTTTCTTCATCCTGACA
>DOVL01000098.1 GCA_003520105.1 Lachnospiraceae bacterium
ACTGGATAACTGTTGCCGATACACCAAAACAGCTGGTTGAGAACTATACAGCCTGTGTCGGAAGAACACCTGTTATGAGTGATGACTTCCTTGGACTGTGGCAGTGTAAGCTGAGATATCGTACACCTGAAGAGGTTCTCAGCGTTGCTCGTAAATATAAGGAACTTGGAATAAAGCTCGATGTTATCGTTATTGATTTCTTCCACTGGCCATATCAGGGAGAGTGGAAGTTTGATGATACATACTGGCCTGAAGATAAGATTAAGGCTATGCTTGATGAGCTACATGAAATGGGTACGAAGGTTATGGTTTCGGTATGGCCTTCGGTAGATAAGAGAGGAGAGACCTTCTATGAGATGGATAGGAAGGGACTTCTCGTTACAACAGATTACGGCTCACAGCAGACCTATGATTATCAGGGCGACTGCGGTACTACCGATTTCTTCAATCCTGAGGCTCAGGAATATGTATGGAACAGATGTAAGAAGAATTATCTCGACAGAGGAGTTGATCTCTTCTGGCTGGATAACTCAGAGCCTGATCTTGTTTCTTATGATTTTAATAACTACAGATATTACACAGGACGTGCCACAAAGGTAAGCTGCGAGTATCCTAAAAAATATGTTGAAGCTTTCTTCAAGGGTATGGAAGCTGAAGGAAAAACAGATTATGTTAACCTCGTTCGTTCTGCATGGGTAGGAAGTCAGAAATACAGAACCCTTGTATGGACAGGAGATGTTCAGAGTAACTTCATCGCATTCAAGGATCAGGTTGTAGCAGGTCAGAATATGGGTCTTGCAGGTATTCCTTGGTGGACAACCGATATCGGCGGCTTCATGACCGAAAATGTATTTGATCCTGAGTTTGTTGAGCTTCTTATCAGATGGTATCAGTACGGTGTATTCTGCCCAATCTTCAGAATGCACGGCGACAGAGGACCTTTCGATATCGAGCCTCTTGATAACAGAGATTTCGGCGGCGGATACCTTCACACAGGTCAGCCGAATGAGCTTTGGAGCTACGGTGATGAAGCATATAATATCATGAGAAAATATCTTGATGTGAGACTTTCCATGAAGGATTACATCTCAGGACTTATGAAGGAAGCTGCAGAGAACGGTTCTCCGCTTATCAGAACCATGTTCTACGAGTTCCCTGATGATGAGAAGTGCTGGAATAATCCTGAACAGTTCATGTTCGGACCGGATTACCTCGTTGCACCTGTTCTTACAGCAGGCGCTACGGAGAGAACACTTTATCTTCCTGCAGGTAAGTGGCAGAACCTCGAGTCTAAAGAGATCATCGAACTTTCAGAAGGCAAGGAGATCACAGTTCCTGCTCCGCTCGACGTGATCCCTGTATTTAAACGTGTATAATATTTATCAAAAAAAGAGCTCGGAAGCTGTCCGAGCTCTCTTTTGCTGTATGATTTGGAAGGTTCGATTATGTACATGAACTACTTCAATACATATTGAAGTTCGATTGAAGTTGTATTGAAGTAGTTATTGAAGTTGCATTGAAGTAGATATTGAAGTGGTATTGAAGTAGATATTGAAGTGCAATTGAAGTTGACATTGAAGTGCTATTGAAGTATTATTGAAGTAGTTCATGGAGGAGGACGAATGCTATGTATTTGGATGAAATAATCGAAGGTGTACAATTAGAAAATGATAGGTACGAAGCAAAAGCTGTTCTAAACCGTGAAGACATTGTTGGTTGGTTAAAAAGTATTGCGGGATTTGCGAATGCTTCCGGTGGAGAATTCTACATTGGTGTAGAAGATAAAACAAATAAGTTGATAGGCTTTGATAGAAAGAATGCTGATAATGAGAGAAATTATTTTAACAATCAGGTGAATGAACATTTGACACCAAGACCTGAGATGAAAATTTCTTTTGTCAAGTACAAAATAGACGAGAAGGAACGTTTTATAATAAGAGTAATTGTAGAAGAATCGCCGATAAAACCGATTATTTTAAAGTATAAGGGGATTCCGGCTATTTTTATGCGCCGGGATGGCTTTACCAATGGAGCTACTTATGAAGAAATCATCGAGATGAGTATAAAGAGTAAGAATACTCAGTATGATGTATTGGTTTCCGATGTAAAGTATGATCCGGATAAATTGTCGGATCTTCGGGCTTTTTATGAAAAACATAATGATGGTGCCAGTCTAAAGGAAAAAGCGCTGTTGTCACTCGGTTTTGCAAACGAATCAGGATATCTGTTGAATGGTTCAGTTCTGTTTCTTGACAATTACAAAGGCAAAAAAACAGAAGTGCAGTGTTCTGTATTTTCGGGCTTCAATAAGGGGAGCGAGAGAATTGTCACTATAAATAAATATAGCGGAAATATTACATCAACAATTGAATATATCATGGATTTTGTTAATCAAAGGATGAATCATTCTGTGATAAAACGGGAGAACGAAAGAATTAATATTGATTCATATCCGGCCAGAGCTTTGTTTGAGGGCGTGATAAATGCAGTGGCACATCGTGATTATTACTTGGATGGTACTCAGATACAGGTGGATATATTTAAGGATCGTCTGGAAATATCGTCACCGGGAGGTTTTTACAGAGGAGAAAAAATAGGAAAAACATATGATTTATCGGGAGTAATCTCCAAAAGAAGAAACGAGCTGATCACAGGAGTCCTGGTCCTTTGTAATGTAATGGAAGCAGCGGGAACCGGATTTGATAAGATAATTGAAGAATATGCATCTGCTAATGATATGCATAAACCTTATATTTATTCCACATCTGATCATTTTACGCTGGTTCTTCCGGATTTAACTTATGAAAATGGTGTTGAGGATGAAAGTTTGCCGGTGCTGCGGTTTACACCGGTTCCCGGAGGCACTGACCTTGACGCAAAAGTTTTGTCGTTTTGTTATTTGAAGTCTCGAAAAGTATCAGAAATTGCCGAATATCTTGGTATCACTGATTCAACATATCTTAGAAAACGGATTCTGGGCAATTTAAAAGATAATGGATACTTGGAGATGAATACGGTTTCAAGAACGGCTTTTTATAAGACCAATCCGGATTTTGTTAGCATTGAGTAAGAGATGGGTTCAAGCATAAAAGATGGTTGGAATAACAAAGGAGCGAGGGCGTATGAAGAGAATATATTTGGCGAGTCCGTTTTTTAATGATACAGAAATAGAGAATCTTTCAAAAGCTGAGGTGATGCTGAGAGAGAAGGGACTGTATGTTTTCAGTCCACGCGAGCATGAGGTTCGGGAGGGAAATGTGGGCAATCCGGCTTGGAGTCTGGCTACATTTACAAATGATATTCGCGGTATAGATTCCTGTGACTACGTTGTGGCGCTGTATTATGGCAATTATAGCGACAGCGGCACGGCGTGGGAAATAGGATATGCGTTTGCTACGCATAAACCGATCATTATCGTACATCTTGGCGACAGCTCCAATCTTATGATCCATGAAGGCAGTCACTGCAATCTTATGGGCTTGAAAGAACTCGAAGAATACGATTTTGAAGAACTTGAGCGAAGCAGATATTCCGGGAAGATGTTTTA
>DOVL01000029.1:0-1318 GCA_003520105.1 Lachnospiraceae bacterium
GTGGCACGATGAAATATGCTGTTACTACAGCATATCAGGAGCCGGCTGCTGAGGCGTATACTTTTGATAACACATCTCTCCCTACAGCAACCGACGCCGGAACCTACTATGTATGGTATAAGGCTGTTGGAAATGAAAACTATAATGACAGCAAGGCGGATGTATTAACTGTAACTATCAAGTCTTCTGTTACGATAACATTTGATTCTAACGGTGGTTCTGAAGTTGATCCTCAGGTAATAGATAAGGGCGGTAAGGCGGAAGAGCCGGAAGAACCTACAAATGGTAAGTTAGCTTTCATTGGATGGTTTATCGATCCGACCATGGAAAACTTATATGATTTTGATAATGATAAAATAAATTCATTTGATTTTTCTTCAGCTATCGAGAAAGACACAAAACTCACTGCAGTATGGACTGCATTTGCGAGAGTAAATACAATAGGCACCGGCAAAGTAAATTATGCTTATGAAGGTGAAGAAAAGGATGATGAGTATGATGATTCGATCATTCTCAGTGCTATACAGGGAATGGCTGATACCTTCATTCTGACAGCAAAGGCTGACGAAGGAAGCAGATTTGTCAAGTGGCAGAAGGTAATAGAAGAGGGTGAAACTCTGGAAGATTCTAAGTTTGAAGATTATTCTGAAGACGAGGAGATCACAATTACGATTACCGAGCCTATAAGTCTTGTAGCTGTATTTGAAACAATCGATGAAGATGATAAGGTATACTCATCATATGAAAGCGATACTGAGTGGACCAAGGGTAGTAGTAAGCCTCTCAAGATATGTGTCAAGGGCAGCAAAGATGATGATGAGACTATAAATCATTTCATGGGACTTAAGTGCAACGGCAAGGTCATAGCAGAGAAATATTACACAGCTAAGAAGGGCAGTGTAAAAATCGAGATCGATCCTGAATATCTTGAGACTCTCGAGGTTGGAAAGCATGTACTCACAGTTATGTTTGATGACGCAGACGATGTAGAGATAACATTTACTGTTCTGGCTGCTAAGGAAGAGACTTCTAAGGATGCGAAGGTTGATGTTGACGACAAATCCAAAGCATCAAACGATACATCTACAGATAAGGCAACCGAATCGAAGAATGATAAAGTAGCAAATACCGGCGACAACGCACAGCCGCTTCTTGCTTTATTTGTCATGATCGATGCAGCACTTGCACTGAACTACGTGCTCCTCAGAAAGAGAAGAGACAAGAGAAATTAATACATTGAATTAACAAACCTATCACTCCGGACTACTGAATCATCAGCGGTTCGGAGTGATTTTCTGTTTGTGAGGACGATAAATAA
>DOVL01000029.1:1479-15413 GCA_003520105.1 Lachnospiraceae bacterium
AGCTATCAGTGAAGATTAAGGGATTATGTTTTATGTTCAAGAGGGAGGTATATGATGAATGATAAGAATACTTTGACCAGATTCTTTGCGGGACTGGCTCTTATGATAGTTGGACTCTTTATTCTGTTTAACAGAGTTCATGTTGGTCCTGCCGGCTGGGGCGGCTGGGGAAGATTTACAATAGGTAATTTCAGCTTTCCTTCAGGACTTGTAATGGTACCGTTCATCATCGGCGTTGTATGGATGTTCGGAACCGGTGGAAATCTTGCATCCAAGATATTTACAGCTTTTTCAGTTCTCCTGATACTCGCTGCGATCATAATGAATACAACCTTCTGGCTTGACAGAATGACAATGTTTGACTGGATACTTATCCTTGTTATGATCTTCGGCGGTGGCGGAATCGTTGCATCGGTTCTCTTTGGTGAGAAGAAAGAGCAGAAGGAAGCTGAGAAGAAGGCTGAAGCGAAGGATGGCGAGAATTCTGCGGCTACAGCTGATATCAGTCCTTCAAGGATCAAGAGCATCGAAGAGGAGCTTGCAGCTCTGAAGAGAACTATCGATAATAATAAACCGGAATAGAAAGTATAATGATCAAACCGCTGTCAGTATTTGATTATATTGGCAGCGGTTTTTATAAAAAGTGCTTGACAGCACGCATATATCCATGTTAATCTACCAAACGATGAACTGCCGTAGACAGCAGGTGCCGTAAGGCGTAATGAGTTTGTTGCTCTCCTGCCGAGGAAAGGATCGTTTTTGATTATTATTAATTATGACGACTTTGATCCCATACGGTATGTATGGGATTTTTCTTTTTCGCGCAGTCATTACATTCTGATAAGGAGGAACGCGTGAAATGGCAAAGGTAGAACTTAAGGCACCTATAGTTGATGAGATCAAGGCCACAATCGACGGCGCTGCATCAGTTGTACTTGTTGATTACCTTGGACTTACTGTTGAGCAGGATACAAAGCTTCGTAAGAACCTGAGAGCAGAAGATATCACATACAAGGTTTACAAGAACACACTCATCAAGCGTGCAATTGAAGGAACAGAGTTCGAAAGCCTGTCAAAGGATCTTGAAGGTCCGACAGCCATAGTAGTATCTAAGAAGGATGCAACAGCTCCTGCAAGAGTTATCGCTGACTTCGCTAAGACAGCTAGTAAGCTTGAGCTTAAGTCTGGTGTAGTTGAGGGTACATACTATGATGTAGAGGGAATCAAAGCAATCGCTCAGATCCCATCAAGAGAGGTACTTCTGTCAAGACTTCTTGGAAGCTTACAGTCACCTATCACAAATCTTGCTCGTGTTATCAACCAGGTTGCAGAGCAGAAAGCAGAGGCTTAATAGCCTGATAAACAATGCGGGCAGATGACCCGACAATTATTAAATAATCGGAGGATAAAAAAATGACTATTGAAGAATTCGTAGCAGAGATTGATAAATTATCAGTTCTTGAGTTAAATGATCTCGTAAAGGCAATCGAGGAGAAGTATGGTGTTTCTGCAGCAGCAGGTGTTGTAGTTGCAGGTCCTGCAGCAGGCGCAGCTCCAGCTGAGGAGAAGGATTCATTTGATGTTGAGCTTACAGAGGTAGGTCCAAACAAGATCAAGGTTATCAAGGTTGTTCGTGAGCTTACAGGTCTCGGACTTAAGGAAGCTAAGGACGCTGTTGAAGGCGCACCAAAGGTACTTAAGGAAGGTGCTTCTAAGGGTGAGGCTGACGATATGAAGGCTAAGCTTGAGGCTGAAGGCGCTAAGGTTACTCTTAAGTAATCAAACTCTTATATCAGAATTTAAAAACTGCGGGTATATGTCAATCGACATATACCCGTTTTTTTGCATACTAAACGAGTCATGTACATGAGCGAAGAATATGATTGCACACTTCATAAATCTGCTTGAAGTATCAAGGGAATAGTAATATTATATACGTATTCTTTTGCGGATATGTGTTCCGCTGAGATAAAGAACGATGTGAATCGCTCGTATACATTGTATTTAGAATATAGAAGGAGACGATGAAATGAAAGGCATGAAGAAACTTGCAGCTTTATTTTTGGCTATGATGCTTCTTGTCTGTGCAGCAGGATGCGGCAAGGACAAGAGTGACAAGAAGGATGACAAAACAGAGGTTAAGTCGGATGTTACCGTTAGAGTTGGTTCGCTTAAGGGACCTACATCGATCGGACTGGTTGATCTGATGAAGAAGTCAGATGAAGGAACTGCATCGGGAAAATATACCTTCACTATCGCTGCTCAGGCTGACGAGATCACAAGCGCACTTGTTAAGGGAGACCTTGATATTGCACTTATCCCTGCAAATGCAGCATCTATCCTTTACAACAAGACAGAAGGAAAAGTAACTGTTATTGATATAAATACACTCGGTGTTCTCTACTGTGTGACCGGTGACGGATCGATCACCAAGGTTGAAGATCTTGACGGCAAAAATATCATTTCAATGGGACAGGGAACAACTCCTGAATATGTCCTCCAGTATCTGCTTGAGTCTGCAGAAGTAAGAAATTATGAGCTTACATTTGTTTCGGAGGCTACTGAGGCAGCGGCTCTCCTTGCTGAGAATCCTAATTCTATAGCTATACTTCCTCAGCCTTTCGTAACAGCAGCTACCAAGAAGAATGATAAGCTCGGCGTTGCATTTTCACTTACTGATGAGTGGAACAGACTTACAGGAAATAATTCTTTTGTTACGGGTGTAACAGTTGTTCGTACTGATTTTCTGAAGGAGCACGAGGATGCTGTAAAGCTTTTTATGGATGAGCACAAGGCCAGTGCAGCAGCTGCAACAACAGATCTTGATTCAACAGCTGAGAAGGTTGCAGAGCTCGGTATCGTTGAGAAGGCAGAGATCGCGAAGCTTGCAATCCCTAACTGCAATATCACTTATGTGGACGGAGAGGATATGAAGGCGGCAATCTCAGATTACCTTAATGTTCTCTACGGTATGGATCCGACATCTGTCGGCGGAAAGCTCCCTGGGGATGATTTCTACTATACAAAGTAATATGGTTATAATATGATATATGCTCTGAGGATTAGATGATTATCGGTTATTACAGCAGATTATGGTGAGAAAAAGTATAAGAAAAATAATCATAATAGCGTTTTGGATCGGCATGTGGGAAGTCGCAAATCTTCTGATCGACAATCCTATTCTTATGGCCGGACCGTATGAGACACTGAAGGCTCTGGCGGAAATGGGAGGAGAGAAGGACTTCTGGCTTTCTCTCAGGAATTCCTTCGTGAATATCACCGGAGGTATACTTATTGGTTGTCTGGCGGGAGTCTTACTTGCGTGTATCGCGGCAAGATTTTCCTTTGCACAGGAGGTCCTTTCACCGTTTATAAAGGTGATCAAGTCCATTCCTGTAGTGAGCTTTGTGGTTATAATACTTCTCTGGTGCGGAAATACTCGCCTTTCGATGATAATCTCGGCACTTATCACATTTCCTATATTTTACCTTTCGATACTTGAGGGAATCAAGGGAACGGATAAGAAAAACCTTGAAATGGCGGCAGTCTATAAGATGAAGCCGATTTATAAAGTAAGATGTATTTATATGCCGGCACTGAGACCGGCTGTCTTCAGTGCGATGCAGCTCGCAGTCGGAATGGGCTGGCGAAGCGGAGCGGCAGCGGAGGTCATCGGTCAGCCGCTTCTGACACTGGGAAACGGACTCTATCGCTCGAAGATATTTCTTCAGACTGACCGACTGTTCGCATGGACGGTTGTAATAATACTTGTTTCTGTTGTTTCGGAAAAATTATTTAAGGTGCTTGTGAGATTACTGTATGGTACTGGAGCTAAAAAAGATAACAAAGAAATATAATGGTGAAACCGTTCTGGACGATGTCAGTTTGACCTTTGAAACCGGAAAGCGGTATCTGATAAGAGGAGTTTCCGGAGCCGGCAAGACAACGCTTATCAGGATAATACTGGGTCTTGAAGAGCCGGAGGTCGGCAGTATCTCTATTCATGATTGCAGTAATACTGCCCAAACAGACGGTGGAAATAATAGTGATGGAGAGTATAAAAAGGCTTTAAAAAAAATAAGGTTCGGAACTGTATTTCAGGAGGACAGGCTCTGCGAGGAGCAGAATGCTGTGACCAATATCCATATAACGAGTCCGGGAATCAGTAAAGAGGAAATCATATCTGAACTGGGAAAGCTGCTTCCTGATGAGGATGTTGATAAGCCGGTTTCCGAGCTCTCCGGAGGAATGAAGAGAAGAGTGAGTCTGGTGAGAGCCTGCGTGGCAAAGAGAGACATCTACCTTCTTGATGAGCCGTTCACGGGGCTGGATAGTGAAAACGCTGAGCGCGCCGCTCGGTATATTGATGAAAAAACAAGAGATGGTATCCTGATCCTGACAACTCATACGGAAGGTTTTACCGGATGTATTGAAGGGCTGGACATTATAAAGCTTTGACATTATACTATGAACAGATTTGATACGTGGCAGGAGATGTCCGTGTCAAATAAATGTATTATAGAGACAGATTAGAATTACGTAGAAATATCGGAGGATAAATATGGTAACGAACGACGAAGGAATTGCATCTTTCAGGCATAAGGTAATAGAAGAGGTAGCGAGTCTTGCATGGAATGACGAGCTTGAGGATGATTATTTCGAGAAACTCGTTTACAAACTGATTCCGGGTCCGAAGGCCAGCTACAGATGCTGTATTTACAAGGAAAGAGAACTTGTACGTCAGCGTATCAGGCTTGCTATGGGTAAATGCCCGACTCCGGAAAAGGATGAGAGGTCGAAAAACGTTATTCAGGTGCTTGATCCGGCCTGCGATGAGTGTCCGATAGCATCTTATGTCGTAACGGACAACTGCAGACTTTGTATGGGTAAGGCATGCCTCAATTCATGTCCTTTCGGTGCAATAAGTGTTGGAAGAGACAGAACCTATATTGATCCTTCGAAGTGTCGTGAGTGTGGAAAATGTGCGGCTGCTTGTCCGTACAATGCCATCGCTCATCTTGAGAGACCATGTAAGAAGGCCTGCCCGACAGGCGCGATCACTTATGATGAAGACGGCCTCTGCATAATCGATGAGGAGAAATGCGTTCAGTGCGGCCACTGCATCCATTCATGTCCTTTCGGTGCAATCTCGTCAAGATCGTATCTGGTTGATATTATCAAGGCTATCAAGGCCGGTAAAGAGGTTATAGCCATGTGTGCTCCTGCGACGGAAGGTCAGTTCGGCCAGGATATCACCATGGGATCAATAAAAAAAGCTCTTATAAGCATGGGCTTTTCGGACATGGTCGAAGTTGGTCTCGGCGGAGACATGACTGCGGCATGCGAGGCCCAGGAGTGGGCAGAAGCGCTTAAAGAAGGCAGAAAAATGACAACCTCATGTTGTCCTGCATTTATAAATATGCTGCGTAAGCAGTTCCCGGAGCAGTTCAAGGAAAATAAGTCACAGGCGGTTTCTCCGATGTGCGCTATTTCAAGGTATCTGAAGACAACTCATCCTGGATGCGTGACTGTATTTATCGGACCGTGTATCGCCAAGAAGGCGGAGGCAAGAGATGAGAGTATTCCTGACAATGCGGACTTTGTTATGACCTATGGCGAGTTCAGGGCTCTGCTTCGTTCACGCAATATGGTTCTGACTCCGGATGATAAGGATTATCAGGAGGCTTCGATCTGGGGCAAGAGATTTGCTTCTTCGGGCGGAGTTGCCAACGCAGTGCTGGAATGCATGCAGGAGATGGGAATAGATACCACAGGAATAACTCTTCGTAAGTGTGCCGGTGGTCAGGAATGCAGACAGGCTCTGCTTCTCCTCAAGGCCGGAAAGCTTCAGGAGGACTTTATAGAAGGGATGATGTGTCCGGGTGGATGCGTCGGCGGACCATCTAAACATATGGCGGAAAATGAGATTACGCGTGCAAGAGAGTCGCTTCTGTCAAATGCAGACAGTCGTAACATTCTGGATAATCTGAAGAATTATCCGATGGACAGCTTCTCGATGTATCGCGACGGGCATATGTGATATTCATGACAGATATATGTGATGACATGATATGTTTTATGTGATATTTATGACGGGCATATGTGATGATATGAAATGTTTTATGTGATATTTGTTACGAGTCGTATGACGGTAACGAGATAAGAAATACGGAGATATATGGGAAATAAAGCATTAAAGAAAAATAATATGGACATGACAAACGGACCAATTCTTCGGAAGATGGTCCTGTTTGCTTTTCCGCTGCTTTGCTCAAGTGTACTGCAGCTTCTCTTTAATGCGGCCGATACGGTGGTCGTTGGACAGTTTGCAGGAAAGAATTCCCTGGCAGCAGTCGGTTCGAACGGAGCACTGATCAATCTTATGACAAACCTCTTCATCGGACTGAGCGTCGGATCGAATGTACTTATCGCGAAGGCGGTCGGGGCGAGGGATACCGAGCACACCAAAAGAATAGTTCATACATCCATAGTTATCTCACTTATCGGCGGCGTCATCCTTATGGCGTTCGGAATGCTTTACGCCAAGGATATTCTGATACTGATGGATGCACCGGAAGAAATAGTGGATCTTGCGGCAACATATCTGAAAATATATTTTATCGGAATTCCGGCCATGATGATATTTAACTTCGGAAGTGCAATCCTCAGGGCAATAGGTGATACGAAGAGACCACTGTACTTCCTGTCAGCGGCCGGTGTTATAAACGTACTGTTCAATCTGATTTTCGTCATAAAGTTCAGAATGGATGTAGCAGGCGTAGCGTGGGCAACGGTTATCTCGCAGGTTATCTCTGCGGTTCTTATAATGATATGCCTCATGAGAGAGAAGAGTGATATCAGAGTTGTACTGAGAGAGCTTAGGATTGATCCTGATTCGCTTGTTAGGATACTGAAGATAGGCATACCTGCCGGGCTCCAGGGAACTCTGTTCTCACTGTCAAATGTCGTTATACAGTCGTCAATCAACAGCTTTGGCTCGACGGTTGTAGCGGGCAACTCTGCGGCCCAGAATCTGGAGGGCTTTGTGTATGTATCGATGAATTCACTTCATCAGGCTACGCTTTCCTTCACAAGTCAGAATATGGGAGCAGGAAAATACGACCGAATCGGCAAGATATTGAAGTCCGGACTTATACTTGTATTTTTGGTCGGACTTATCTTGGGAGGAATGATGGTACTGTTCGGACATCAGCTTCTCAGGATATATTCGCCTAAGAGTCTCGTGATCGAGAAGGGCTTTGAGAGACTTCTCGTGGTCTGCGGTACGTATTATCTGTGCGGTATCATGGATGTCATGGTTGGTTCCATCAGAGGTATCGGTTATTCGGTTATGCCGATGATAGTTTCGCTGATTGGCGCCTGCGGTCTCAGAATACTGTGGCTGAAGACCTTCTTCCTTATGGACATGTTCCACAGACCGTTCTATATCTATGTTACCTATCCGGTATCGTGGATCGTAACGATCATGGCGCATGTAGTGTGTTACTACATAGTCAGAAAAAGAGTAGGAATAAAGAATTATCTTGAATAGTATAAAACCTCCCGGGATACATGTGACTGTGATCAGGGAGGTCTTTTGTTATATACGTCTGATTTTTTTATAATCATGTGATATAAATTACAATACGATAAACTTAAATATGTAGTTTAAGAATTAGTTAAGGATTACACAAGAGACAGATTAAGACTTTCTCTCTCGGTTGTTATATATTAGGCTCAGAAAGAAAAAACAACTCATGAATTAATATAGTTTAGAATAAAGGAGAATTAACATGGATAAGAGAGAAGTAATACTCACAGCAAAGGATCTGTCGAAGACATTTTCGAACGAATCGGTTCAGCAGCACGTTTTGAAGAATCTAAATCTGAATATCTATAAGGGAGACTTTACGGTTGTTATGGGCAACTCGGGTTCCGGCAAGAGTACACTTCTCTATGCACTCTCAGGAATGGACAGACCGAGCCTTGGAAATATAACCTATTTTGTAGATGATATTTCATCGTTAAAAACTAAGACGGCTGATAAGTCGGGCGGAATTGAGATATCAAAGTTCTCGAATGACAAGCTGGCTCTCTTCAGAAGAGACCATGCGGGCTTCGTATTTCAGCAGAACTACCTAAACGACAGCATGAGCGCACTCGACAATGTAATGCTCAGCGGACTTCTTAAGACCAAGAACAGAAAAGAACTTGCCGGAAGAGCAAAAGAGCTTCTCGAGAAGGTTGAGATAGGTAAGAATGACTGGAAGAAGTTCCCAAATCAGCTTTCCGGCGGACAGCAGCAGAGAGTTGCAGTTGTCAGAGGAGTGATAAACAGACCGGAGATACTTTTCGCGGACGAGCCGACGGGAGCGCTTAATTCGCAGAACACAGAAAATGTTCTGGATATCATGACCGAACTTAATAACGAAGGCCAGAGCATCGTGATGGTTACACACACGATCAAGGCGGCAGAGAGAGGAAACAGGATCATCTATCTTGCTGACGGTATCATATCAGCAGAGATCGACCTCGGACCATACGCCGGAGATTATAAAGATGAAACAAATCCTGAAATAGAAAGAGCTAAGTTAAGACATAGAAAGCTGAAGGACTTCCTTCAGGAGATGGGGTGGTAATATGTATAAGCTTTTCTTTATTGCAAAAAACAATATCAGAAAGCAGAGAGGTGAGATGATCACCTTTGGAGTACTTACTTTCTTCGCAACGCTTTTTATCTTTATAAGCCTTTCGATGATCTCAGGCTCCGGAAATATCCCTGATGATGTATATAACAGGATCAACGGAGAGGACGTAGAACTGTATTTTAATGCTTCCGATGCAGGAAAAGAAGCTGTAAGCAGGATCTTTACCGAGAATGAAAATATCGGCGATTTCGAATATGAGAGAAACCTCAGAGTTTATGCTGATTACAAGGGTCAGAAGGACAAAGAGTGGGAGAACATGGAGTTCTCTGTGGGAAGCTACGAAGATGAGAGAACGATCCAGAAGATCTCAATCGACACATCGGCTTTCTTGGGAAATGACATTGTGCTGCCTTATTATTTGAAGGGCTCTTTCAAGGTTGGCGACACAATCTATCTCAAGATTGATAAAGATGTTTTTGAATACAGTGTTGCAGGTTTTATGGAAGACAGTATGTATTCGAATCCGCTCAATATGTCAATATACCGTATTTATTTATCAAACGAAGCGTATGCTGAGCTGGAGAAAGCTGATCCGGATTATGTAAGTGAATATCTCAAGTTTAAGGGTAAGCTTTCGGATAAAGCGGTAGCAGAGGGCGTTGAAAGCGACGCTGTTGAAAGTGAACTGAGTGAAGCCTTCAGAAGCTGGGTTTCGGCGTATGAGACTGAGAATCCTGAATTCGAAACACCTGAGTTTATAATACTTAACTGGACCATAATGAAGGACGGCGACATACTCATGCCTTTCATAGCTCTTGCGATCGTATTTATCTTCGCAGTGATAATCATAGTGGTTTCACTTATCATTATTTCGTTTAATATCAAAAACTTCATTCAGAGAAACATGACAAGTACAGGAATCATGGAGGCGTCAGGTTATACTGTTAAGGAAATCAGAAGAGCGCTTCTTCTTCAGATAATCATCGTAACTCTTATCGGCGCAAACCTAGGTATTGCTGCAGGATGTTTACTTATGCAGCCGGTCGGAAATCTTCTCGGCTCACTTGCCGGACTTTCATGGCATCAATCACCGGAGGTTCTCATGATGCTTATAACTGTAGGCGGAGTCCTTCTGGTATTTATCCTTGCCACGCTTCTGATCGGAAGAAAATATAAGAAGATTTCAACACTTGATGCGCTTCGTGGCGGAATGACAGCACATAACTATAAGAAGAACCGCTTTGGTTTTGAGAAGACCAATCTTCCGACTTCGATGGTTCTTTCGCTTAAGGAAACCTTCGGAAGGCTCGGAAACAGTATTGCGATCATGGTTATCGCAGCGGTACTAGCGGCAGTTGCTATGCTGGGCTTCGGTCTGGCAGATGAATTTGGCGGCGATACAAGGAAGATGATCGATTTCACAGGTATGGAGCTTGGTGAGGTTATAACTTCAGGTACACCTGATGATGTAGACAAGCTGAAGACTGTTGATGGAGTTGAACATGTAGTTGCATCATATCGTGTTGAGTTCTCGTTGATAAATGGTTCCAAGAAGGAAACGGTCAACACCATCGCATATCAGGACACCGCTGAACTTCAGCATTCAAATGTGATCGAAGGCAGACTGCCTATCCATGAAAATGAGATAGCACTGACTCCGAATGTTATGAAGCTTCTCAATGCTTCAATCGGCGACTCAATAGATGTAAATCAGGGAAACAAGACAGAAAAATATATCATCACCGGAAAATATCAGCTTATGCAGAATGCCGGAAAAACAGCTACGATGACTGCTGAGGGTATGAAGAGGATCAACAGAGTCGGAAGCATGAAGATGGACATAATGGTATATATTTCCGAAGGGCTCAGCTTTGAGACCATGCAGGAACGTATAAACAGTGCTTACCCTGAGATGAATCTCCTGGACGGAATCAAGATAGGTGAGACGTCAATGGGCGTGATCAGTTCGTCAATGACAGCTATCTGTATACTCATCTGCACAGTTACTATACTTATAGTTATATTTATCGAAACTCTTCTCATAAAATCCAAGATAGTAAGAGAGTGGAGAAACTTCGGAGTAAACAAGGCGCTTGGCTTCACGACCAAAAATCTTATGGTTCAGACAGCTATGTCGAATATACCTGCCCTTGTGATCGGAAGTCTGATCGGAATAATGGTTTCAGGTTTCTTCGGAAGCGTTGTTACCAAAGCTCTTCTCAGTATGTTCGGTTTCGAGAAGGTAAGCCTTAATATACCTGTTATGTATGCATTCATAGTATTTGCGGGAATGCTCATAGTTGCAACAGCTTCATCACTGCTCATTTCGGCACGTATCAGAAAGCTGAATCCGGTTGAAATGATCACCGAAGAATAGTATTATACAGTTAGAATATGTATATCTTTCGGAGGGGTTATGCATTACAATTGTTTAATAGTTGATGATGAGATAGAGCTGTCCAAGATGACGGCGGAATATTTTCAAATGTTTGATATCAGCACTGCTTATGTGAGCAGTGCTGAAGCCTGTTATACATTTCTTAAAGAAAATACGGTGGATCTTATGCTGCTGGATATCAATCTCGGCGATGGTTCGGGCTTCGAGGTGTGTAAGAAGGTGCGCGAAGAGCTTCAGCTTCCAATCCTCTTCATCAGTGCCAGACAGGGCGATGATGATGTTCTTATCGCACTCAGTATCGGCGGAGATGATTACATCAGAAAGCCATACAGCATGTCTATTCTGCTTGCCAAGGTTAAGGTTAACCTGAAGAGAGTGGAGCAGATGAGGAAGATAACTGAAGAGAGTGCAGCGGCCGGGGCTTCAGGTGCTTTCGGTGGTGCTTCAGGTGCGTCGGGCGTGGCAGGGGCTTCTGGTATGGCCGGTGCCTTAGGTGGTGCTTCGGCTTCCGACGGGCAGCGCCTTGTTATGGAACCTGCAACCATGTCGGTTATAGTTGATGGTAACAGGATAAGTCTTAAAGCCAAGGAGTTTGCACTGCTTGACTGCCTCTACAAGTATAAAAATACAATAGTCACCAAGGACAAGCTTTTCGATGAGGTCTGGGGTGACAGCTTCTACAGTGACGGAACTCTGAATGTACATATCAGAAAGCTTCGTGAGAAGCTCGAAGAGGATCCTAACGATCCAAAGCTTATCAAAACAGTCTGGGGCACGGGATATATTCTTGAGGTGTGATATGAAACTATTCAGAACAACTACGATCATATTTGTACTTGTGATGATCGTAGGAATCATCTTCTTCGTCAGAAGGATCAATAAAACGGAATATGGCAAGAAGGACGTAGTCTACTATAATGATCAGCTGCATAACGTGCAGGCTGATCTTCTTTTGGGTGTGTCTGAAGAAGAAATAGAGAAGAAATATAACTGCAGCATAATTATGTCAACCAATCCTGACGAGCCCGAATTGATCAAGCTTATAAGTAAGAGAGCGCTTGTCATGGATATCACGCGTGACGGAGAGATTGTCGGAAAGGTTGCGTGGACTGATATTGAGGACGATCTGGAGAACCAGAAGAGCAGCCTTATCAGAAGCGTCATAATAATATGGGTGATCATCATGGTAGGAGTGCTTGGCATCATGCTGATGATCTATCTCTTCATGATCAGGCCTGTTAATGAGATGAAGGGATATTCCGAAGAAATAGCAAGGGGCAATCTTGATGCACCGATTTCTATCCACAGGAATAATATCTTCGGCAGCTTCACCGAAAGCTTTGATATCATGAGAGAGGAGCTGAAGGCTTCAAAGGAGAGAGAGATGCAGGCCGAGAAGGCCAAGAAAGAGATGGTCGCAGAGCTGTCTCATGACATCAAGACTCCTGTTGCAACCATTCAGACAACCTGCGAGGTTATGAAACTGAAGGCTGAGAGGAAGCTTGAGAAAACGCTGAACGCAAATAATAATCCGCAGGATGATCCGACGAGAACAATCGCAGAAACTGATGAGACAGTTGCTGAAGCAAAGGATATCATCGAGAAGGTTGATATGATCTCTGCCAAGGCAGATGTGATCAATCAGCTTATGCAGAATATCTTCCATGCGACTCTCGATGAACTTGATCATATCCATGTTGAGAAGAGAGAAGAGAGTTCTCTTATAATAAAAGAGTATTTTGACAGAATGAATATGAATGTGTCCTTAACACTGGAGAATGATATTCCTGAGTGCCTTATTTATATGGACAAGCTTCGTATGGAACAGGTATTTGATAATATAATCGGTAATTCTATGAAATACGCCGGAACGGATATAAATGTAATCTTCGGTGAGGCTACGGGCGCGAAGAGAAGTGACGGAGGAAACGACAGGTTCCTGAAGATCACTGTGAGAGATCATGGCCCTGGCGTTCCGGAGGAGGAGCTTCCGCTGATAGTAGAGAAGTATTATCGTGGAGGAGATGTCCGCGACAAGACCGGCTACGGTATCGGTCTGTATCTTGTCAAAACCTATATGGAGAAGCAGGGCGGCGGCATGGAATACTACAATGATAACGGCTTTGTCGTTGAACTGTATTTCAAGAAAGTCGGTTGCTGATCAAAAACAATATCGTTCAGATTAGCATCTATATTATTATATCTATAAACACGTCTAAAAAATTCTTTAAAATTTCACAAATTAATGATTGACAGCCTTGACATAAAGTGATAGAATAACCATCTGTCATTATGGGTTAATATGGGTTCATATGCCTGTTGAACCTTTAAGACATAAATAAAATTCAAGGGGTGAATGCGTCGATGAATAAGTACAGAATGCATCCTATCAAGTCAGGAAGAAGCCAGAGAATGGGTTATTCCAACAAGAAGGAAGTTATTGACATGCCTAACCTTATCGAGGTTCAGGTCAGCTCGTACGAATGGTTCCTTACCGAAGGGCTAAGAGAAGCATTTGATGATATTTCTCCTATTACTGATTTCACAGGTCAGCTTAGTCTGGAGTTTGTTGATTTTCAGTTATGCAGAGATGATATCAAGTACACTATTGAGGAATGCAAGGAGAGAGATGCTACTTACGCAGCTCCACTCAAGGTAAATGTTCGTCTTCACAATCATGAGACCGAAGAGATCAACCAGCATGAGATATTCATGGGTGACCTTCCTCTTATGACTGAGACAGGTACATTTGTCATCAACGGAGCAGAGAGAGTTATAGTAAGCCAGCTGGTTCGTTCTCCTGGTATTTATTTCGCAATCGGTCATGATAAGATCGGTAAGACTCTTTATTCCAGCCAGGTAATTCCTAACAGAGGTGCATGGCTCGA
>DOVL01000173.1 GCA_003520105.1 Lachnospiraceae bacterium
TGAAGGAACTGTAAAAATCGGATCCATGATCTGTTTTGACAGAGAATTTCCTGAGAGTGCAAGAATCCTGATGCTCAAAGGTGCAGAACTGATTCTGGCTCCAAATGCCTGCCCGATGGAAATCAACAGGTTATCGGCACTTAGAACGAGAGCCTATGAAAATATGGTTGCGGTGGCTACATGTAATTACCCTGAAGGACATCCTGATTGCAATGGTCGATCAACACTTTTTGATGGAATACCATGGCTGCGTGAAGAACCGGGATCGAGAGATATGTGCGTGCTAGAAGCACCGGGTGAACCTGGAGTATATGTAGCTGAACTTGATCTCGATAGACTTAGGACTCATCGAAGTGATGATATTATGGGAGATAAGTACAGACATCCCGAAAAATACGGTATATTATCAAATCCTGACGTTCGGGATGTTATAGGCGGTGAATTTGTTCATTGGTAGGGAACTTTATCCTGTTAATATAAACGAAGAGATAGTAAAGAAGGAATTATTCTGTCCGTTTCTTCCTGTGGTGACATATAAGGACGAAGAGATCAACAAGCTTGTCAGAGAAATATCAAAGCGTGAAAAAGGCCTGTCTCTTTACGTCTTCACGCGGGACGTTGCCTGGGCAAAAAGAACGATGCAGCGGATGCAGTTCGGCGGAGGCTGTATAAATGAAGTATGCCTTCATCTGATGGTTAAAGGTGTTCCGTTTAACGGAGTCGGACACTCCGGTATGGGCGCATATCATGGAGAATGGGGCTTCAGGGAATTCACACATCCGCAGACCGTGCTTATAGGCTCAACAAGGTTTAACCTGCCGATGCGCGAGCATCCATATAGTAAGAAATGGAAAGGGAAGATGATTCAAAAAAATGATATTGAATTCAGCCTGATAACAAATAAATAGATAAATGGAGACATATGATGAAGAAGGAAGAAAAAACAAATGTCATGAGAGTTCTTGATGGCAAGAAGATTACATATACGAGTCACTCTTATGAGCCGGATGCGACTATGAGTGGCGAAGAGATAGCTAAAATACTCGGAGAGGATACGAGTAAGGTTTTTAAAACGCTTGTAACTCAGGGGAAGAGTGGAGCTTACTTTGTTTTCGTTGTTCCGGTTGAGGAAGAGCTTGACCTCAAGAAGGCGGCTTCGGCAGCGGGTGAGAAGTCAGTGGCTATGATAAAGCAGAAGGAACTTCTGCCACTTACGGGATATGTTCATGGTGGATGCTCACCGATTGGAATGAAAAAACAGTTTCCGACATTTATACATGAAACTGCTGTACTGTTTGATAAGGTCTTCGTAAGCGCAGGCAAAGTCGGATACCAGATAGAGCTTGCACCGCAGGATCTTATAGCTGTTGTAAGATGCAAGACGGCAGATATTGTTTGATAGTACTGAATAAAATGCTGTTTGGTTAGTATTTATAATCAAACAAGCTTCTTCAGTATCTCTATGTAATTCAAGGTGAGCTGCGACGGATGGATGGTTCCCGGAAGAATGTAACCGATCTCCATATAATCATCGACATTAAGAGGCTTTGCCTTGAAAAGCGATGTAAAAGACAGGCTGTTATCTCGAAGAGTTTTTCTGATGACAGTTTCGTTAAAGCTGTTCAGATACAGTATTCCGATATCACTTCTCAGATGAGCAACATCATCAATGATATCGTAGGTCTGGGTTTCACGCATATGAAATTCATATCTGTCTCCACCGCATTCTTTAAGTAATTCACAAAGGCAGCCGGCACAGAAACAAAGCCGGTTATCATCGGTGCATATACACTTCTTGCACTTTGCAGATATACAGGTACAAAAACAAGGAGGCTTTATTTGATGCCGGAATGGCGTATGCCCTGAGTCAGATAATCGATCTTCTTGTGAGCAACACGGATGGCATACATCTGTATACGATGAATAATCCTCAGATAGCCAGAAGGATCTGTGAAGGGATTAGGAATATAGTTTAGTGGTGACGGCGGACTGCAGTAAAAAACAATACTTTCATCAAAGAACCTGTTAAATATATATTTTTGCTTGACTATGCGGGTTACAGAAAATAATATTTAATCGATCATAGATAAGTGTATGGAGCACAAGGCCGTATGCTTTGTGAAAATATAAGATTATGGCTTTTATTACAGGCGGAGGTTCTTTAGATGTCATACGTATATGAAACTCATTCACATACCTCTCAGGCGAGTGCGTGCGGGCGTGTACTTGGAAGAGATTATATAGAATACATGCAGAAGGAAGGCTTTGACGGTATGATAATTACCGATCATTTCCTGAACGGAAACAGCTGTGTTCCGAAGAATCTGCCGTGGGAGAAAAGAATAGAGATGTATGTCAGCGGATATGAAGATGCGCTGGCGGCTGCAGCGGGGACCGGCTTTAAGGTTATGTTTGGAGTCGAATACCATTTCTGCGGCGATGAATATCTGATTTATGGCATCGATAAGGACTGGCTGCTTGCACACCCGGATCTGCTGGAGAAGACTCGTCATGAGGTATATGAGCTGGTACATGAAGCAGGCGCCATAATGATCCAGGCTCATCCGTACAGAGAGAGGGAGTACCTGAACTGTATCAATCTGACACCTTCGATCACCGATGGCGTTGAAGCTTATAATGCTGCAAATGACGATAATATGAATGCACTCAGCTACGTCTATGCGAAGAAACTAAATGTCCCGATTTCAGCGGGTTCCGATATTCATTTCTTCTATGATGGACCGAAGGGCGGAATGATATTCGAGGAGAAGCTGGAGTCGGTTCAGAATTTTGTGAAGGCTTTTATGGCGGGGAAAGGTACTCCGGTATGTGTGGTAAATGGTGTGGCAAAACCTGTAGAAGGCTGCCCGGAGCTTATGATTCCGGAACATGAGCCGACACTTAAGGTAAATAATCTAAAATAATACTTGAAATATATTTTTAATTGCATTAGCCTTTCTTATGGAAGTCATAGTATCGACCATAAGGGAGGCTTTTTTATGAATAATGTCAGAAAGGCGGAAATAAAGGATATTCCGGCAATATTGAAACTTCTGGTTCAGGTGGATATGGTACATCATAATGGCAGACCTGATCTCTTCAAGGGACCTGCAACAAAATATAACGAAAAGCAGCTTGAGGAGATAATCAGTGATGATAATACACCTGTATTTGTCTGTGTAAATGATGAAGGAAACGTGGTGGGCCATGCATTCTGCATACATAAGCAGATACTGAATGACTCAGTACTTACGGATATAAAGACTCTGTACATTGACGATATATGCGTTGACGAGGCGGCAAGAAAAAGTGGCGTGGGAAAGGCTCTCTATGATCATGTTATAGAATATGCAAAGAGTATGGATTGTTATAATGTGACTCTCAACGTCTGGAGCTGCAATCCTGGAGCGATGAAGTTCTATGAGATGATGGGTATGAAGCCACAGAAGATCGGAATGGAAACAATTCTGTGATTGATGTTAAATAAGGTTGAAGAACATCCTGAGTGATCGGATAAAACATAAAATTGGAGCGAAAAGATAGTAAGATGAATAAAATAGATATTTTAAACGATAGATCGATAAATAGATTTCTGAAATACATAGCTGTAGATACTCAGTCCGACGAGGAGAGCGGACTTTCTCCGAGTAGTGAAAAGCAGAAGGATCTGGGAAGACTGCTCAGGGATGAGCTTGCTGAAATTGGAGCGGAAGATATTTACTACGATGAGGAGCATAATTATCTCTATGCGATGATACCTGCAACCGATGGCGGGAAAAGTGACAAGGTTCTCGGGTTCATAGCTCATATGGATACATCACCGGAGGCGAGCGGAGCAAATGTGAAGCCGCAGTTCATCTATGATTATGATGGCGGAGATATTGGTATCCTCAGTGCAGAAAGATTTCCGGAATTAAAGAAATATATTGGCAAGACACTTATCACCACCGACGGTACGACTCTTCTCGGTGCGGATGATAAGGCCGGTATCGCCGAGATCATGACCATGGCAGAAGAACTGCTTACAGATATTAGAAACGGTGAGCCAAAGTATATGCATGGAAGGATAGCCATTGCCTTTACAACAGATGAAGAGATAGGCGAGGGAACGAAGAACTTTGATGTGAAGCGTTTCGGAGCCGATTATGCCTATACGGTTGATGGCGGTGAGATCGGAGAACTTGAGTTTGAGAACTTCAATGCTGCAGCGGCAGTTGTTACGGTTAAGGGACTGAATGTTCATCCGGGTGAAGCTAAGAATAAGATGCTGAATGCGATCAGGGTAGCTGAGGAGTTTGATTCTATGATCGGCGAAGCTGACAGACCGGAGAAAACAGAAGGCTATGAGGGCTTCTTCCACCTGATGAAATTCTCGGGTGATGTCGTGGAGGCAAGGATGGATTTCTTCATCCGTGACCATTCGAGAGAGAAGTTTGAAGAGAAGAAGGAGAGGCTGCAGAAGATAGCAGATACTCTCAATGAAAAATATAAGGCGTTTTGCGATAATCCGGTGTCTGTTGATATCCATGATCAGTATTACAATATGCGTTCATGCATCGAGCCGGATAATATGTTCCTCATAGAAAATGCTAAAAAAGCTATGGAGGAGCTTGGTATAGAGCCGAAGATCAGCCCTATAAGAGGCGGTACGGACGGTGCAAATCTGTCCTTCATGGGCATACCGTGTCCAAATCTCTGTGCCGGAGGCCATAACTTCCATGGAATATACGAATATGTTCCGGCAGAGTCTGTAATAGAAATAACCAAGCTGCTTGTTATGATCGCATGCGGTGAATGATTATTGTGACTCTATAAATCATATAAATCTAAATCTGTATGTTTAGATGAAGAAATATATGAGTTTCTATATTCTGCAATAGCGTATATTTACTGCATGAATATCTGATAATGTTTTAAGGAATACACATGAAAACATTACTGAAGTTTTTAAAGAAATACTGGGTGTTTGCCGTTCTCGCATCACTCTTTATGGTCGGAGAGGTCATGGTCGATCTCTATCAGCCGAAGATGATGCAGAAAATAGTCGATGAGGGAATACTGGGCGTCGGAAATGACGGCGTATCAAACGTAAGCCTTGTCGTATTAATAGGTATCAGAATGATAATCGTTGTTATCTTCGGATGCCTTTTTGGCATACTTTCGGCTGTATTTACAAATATAGCAGGTCAGAATTTCGGTAATGATGTAAGAAAATTCTGCTTCAGAAGAATAATGCATTTTTCTTATGAACAGACTGATGACTTTACAACCGGTTCGCTGGTTACGAGGATCACAAATGATGTGACTCAGATACAGCAGCTTGTAATGCAGGTTATCAGAGGCTTTGTGAGATGCCTTATGTTTTTCATCGGAGGAACGATTGCACTCCTTTCGCTCGACCTGTCCTTCGGAGTGATAATCGCATGTGCATTTCCGCTTATAATTCTCCATATAGTCTTCGTGGTATGGAAGACCAATCCACTATTTCTGAAGCTTCAGAAGCTGCTTGACAAGATGAATGGGATCATGCAGGAGGATGTTAACGGAGCGCGTGTTATCAAAGCCTTCGTTCAGGAAAAGAGAGAGAAGAAGCGTTTTGGTAAAGCAAGCAGTGAACTTGTTGATACACAGTTCAGAGTGCAGATACTGCTTTCTTTCCTGCGCCCTGTAATGAATATAGTATTAAATCTGGCTGTAGTCGGAATCATTCTTATCGGAACCGGTGGAGTTAAACGCGGTGAGATAGCACCGGGTTCTGTTATGGCGGCAATTACATACATATCCCAGATACTTAACGGTATGATGATGCTTGCAATGATCTTCCAGACTCTTTCAAGAGGACTTGTATCGGCGAAGAGACTGGAGGAGGTTGTGAAAACTGAACCGGTTATTACGGATGGCAAAGCAGCGGAAAGCAGCATATATAATATTTATGACAAAGATGAGAAAAACGACTATGCGGCTGTGACGGGCAGAACAGATGGAAAGACAGAGAATAAAGGAACCATCAGGTTCAGAAATGTCAGTTTCAAATACCCCGGTAACAGTACCTCGGTGCTGAAGAATATTAATCTTGATATAAAGAAGGGCGAGACGATCGCTGTGATCGGTGCGACCGGCAGTGGCAAGACAACTCTCGTAAATCTTATTCCGAGATTCTATGATACAACGGAAGGAGATATTTTCGTCGACGGTATTTCGGTAAAGGATTACAGATTGAATGACCTCAGGGATAAGGTAACTGTCTGCCTCCAGAAGAGTGAACTCTTCAGCACGAATATTAAGGATAACATTGCAATAGGAAAACGTGATGCGACAGATGAGGAGATAATCAGGGCTGCAAAGGCTGCTCAGGCTGATGGTTTTATAATGCAGCAAAAGGATGGTTATGATACCGAGGTTGCTGAGGGCGGAATGAGCCTTTCGGGCGGCCAGAGGCAGAGGATAGCCATAAGCAGAGCATTGCTCAGAAAGAGCGAAATACTTATATTTGACGACTCTACAAGTGCGCTTGATCTGCAGACCGAAGCGAAGCTTTATGCTGCGCTGAATAAGGATTACAGTGATGTTACGAAGATCATAATCGCGCAGAGAGTTGCTTCGATCAGAAATGCCGACAGAATAGTTGTTCTCGACAGCGGAAGCATATCTGCAGTGGGAACTCATGATGAACTGATGGCATCGAATGATGTTTACAGAGATATTTACGAATCACAGCTGAAGACTCCTGATTGTAAGGCTGCTAATGATGCGGCTGCAATCAGTAGTTCAGAGACGCGTACTGTTGTCAGTGGTGAGGGTTCAGATACCCCTGATGTTACGAGGGGAGGTGAGGTCTTATGAGTGGACAGAAACCAACCTCGTCTCTTATAGAAAGGGGCTTCAGACCGGGAAACCGTCCGATGAATATGGGCGCGCCTGTTGAGAAGGCGGCGGACCGCGGCAAAACCCTAAGGAGACTCATCAGATTCTTCAAACCGGAGATAGCTTCCGTAATAATACTGGCGATCGTTGTAATCATAACGGTTGTTGCAAGTGTTCTTGCACCGGGTTTCCAGAGTAAGGCAATCGATGATCTGGTTGACAGGAAGTTCGGAAGGATACCTCAGCTGCTTGTTATAATTCTGGTGACTTATATTATACATGGTATTGCGACCCTGATTCAGGGTTTTATATCCGCAAAGTTGTCCGCAAGGATAATCGACAGACTGCGTAATGAGCTTTTTGATAAGATCGTTAATCTTCCAATCACTTATATTGATACACATTCGCATGGCGATATAATGAGCCGTATGACTAACGATGCAGAAAATGTGTCAAATGTTATCAGTCAGTCGCTCTCGTCACTTTTCTCGGGAATCCTGACACTGGCCGGAACACTTATAGTCATGATGACGTTCAGTATTCCGCTGACTCTTCTGACATGTACGACGGTAATCCTGACGGTTATCACAACTAAGGTTATGTCTCATTTTATGAGAAAGCTTTATCTGAAGCGTCAGGTGCTTCTCGGTGAACTGAACGGTATAGTTGAAGAGAAGGTTACGGATATTAAAACCGTAACTGCGTATAACCTTCAGGAGGAAACGATTGAGAACTTCGAGAAGGCAAGCGATGTAATGACCAAAACCGGTATCATTGCTGATATAATCGGCAATGCCATGGGACCAGTGATGAATACCATCAGCAACATCTCCTTCGTTATTGTTGCCGCATTCGGTGCATGGTTTGCGGTAAGAGGTGATATTTCGATAGGTGTGATATCTGCTTTTATCATTTACTCTAAACAGTTCTCGAGACCTATCAATGAGCTTGCACAGCTTTATGGTCAGATTGAAACAGCCATAGCAGGTGCGGAGAGAATATTTACGATACTTGATGAGAATGATGAGGATAAGAGCGGAGATAAGGATTTTGAGATCTCTGAGGGCGTTATCGAGTTTAAAAATGTTGACTTCTCATATGTTCCGGGGCAGAAGGTAATTAACAATTTCAGCCTTAAGATCGAGGCCGGAAAGAAGATCGCGCTGGTTGGCTCGACCGGCAGCGGTAAGACAACGATAGTTAATCTCCTTATGAGATTCTATGATATTGACAGTGGTGAGATTACTGTTGACGGAAGAAATATTAAGGATATTTCCGCTGAGACGCTGCGTGATTCCGTTGGAATCGTTCTGCAGGATTCGGTGCTTTTCTCTGATACTCTTCGCAACAATATGAAATATGCAGATGAAGAGATATCTGATGAGAAAATGGTTGAAGCGGCGAAGCTTTCTCATGTATATAAGGTTGCAGAGAGGCTTCCGGAGGGGTATGATACTTATCTGGCATCTGCAGGAGCAAATCTGTCGCAGGGCCAGAGACAGATGGTGACGATCGGAAGAGCTTTTCTTTCTTATCCGAAGATACTTATTCTGGATGAGGCGACCTCAAGCGTTGATACAAGAACAGAGAAGCATATTCAGAACGCCATGGTGAGACTGATGAAAAACAGAACAAGTCTTATCATAGCTCACCGTCTATCAACGATACGTGATGCGGATATGATCGTTGTTATGGATAAGGGACACATAATTGAATCAGGTTCACATGATGAGCTGATTGAAAAGAAGGGAAATTATTATAATTTGTATATGACTCAGTTTGCGGGGATTGAGACGTGATCGGAGTGTAAAATGGAACAATATTCAGTAAAAGGTATGCATTGCGCAGCATGTTCTGCGAGAGTTGAGAAGGCAGTTTCGAAGGTTGAGGGCGTCAGTTCATGCTCGGTAAATCTTCTTACCAATTCAATGGGTGTTGAAGGAACGGCATC
>DOVL01000286.1:0-6128 GCA_003520105.1 Lachnospiraceae bacterium
AGAGCTCCATAAGTGTGAACTCAGGGTTATGGCGTGTGTCAACGCCCTCATTTCTAAATACACGTCCGATCTCGTAAACTCTCTCAAGACCGCCGACGATGAGACGCTTCAAATACAGCTCAAGGGAAATACGAAGCTTCAGATCCTCATCAAGAGCATTGAAATGCGTTTCGAATGGTCTTGCAGCAGCTCCCCCCGGATTTGCAACGAGCATAGGAGTCTCAACTTCCATGAAGCCCTGTGCATCAAGGAATCTTCTGATGCATGAGATGATCTGTGATCTCTTGATAAATGTATCCTTAACTTCAGGATTCATTACGAGATCAACGTATCTCTGACGATATCTGATATCTGTATTTGTAAGTCCATGGAACTTCTCAGGAAGTACCTGGAGCGACTTTGTGAGAAGTGTGACATTGTCCGAATGAACTGATATCTCACCCATCATTGTTCGGAAAACATAACCGGTAACGCCAACGATATCACCAACATCCAGCTTCTTGAATGCTGCATATGCTTCTTCGCCGAGGGTATCCTTTGATACAAATACCTGAATATTTCCGCTCTTGTCCTGAACATTGCAGAAAGAAGCCTTGCCCATTACACGCTTGGACATCATTCTGCCGGCAATGCTTACTATTATCGGATTTGCATCCATTATCGCGCGTCTCTCATTATATGCTTCTGTTTTGATCTGCTTTGCCTCAGCCGGATCCATACCCTCTGTGTCAGGCATATCCTTGCCGGCAAGGAGCTTCTCTTCGAGAGCGGTGTATTCTTCCTTTGCCTGCTCTGCGTGATAACTCTGATCAAACTTTGTTATAACAAAAGGATCATTTCCGGCCTCCTGAAGTGCCGCAAGCTTCTCTCGGCGAACCTTAAGAAGCTGATTTATATCCTGTACCGGCTGGTTGTCCTTTTTGTTCTGATTATTCTCTGCCATATTTTTTCCTCTGTTTCTTATATAATGTACATCTTTCGGATCATCAATAAATATGCCCATGCAATATACATACTTAAGCATACAACTGCACGGGCATCATTTGTCATATTTCACGTATTTTTCGACTTAACCTCTTGTGAAGTCAAGTATCTTATAATTAAATGTACCGCTCGGTGTATTCACGATAACTGTCTGTCCCGCCTTACGACCGATAAGAGCTTTTCCGATAGGTGACTCGTTTGAGATCTTGCCGTTAAGTACATCCGCCTCTGTTGAGCCAACGATCATATATTTATACTCTTCCTTGCTGTCGATATCTTTAATATGAACTGTTCCTCCGAAGTTAACCGTTTCCTTATCGAGAGAGTCCTCATCGATAACCTCGGAATTCTTCAGAATCTGCTCGATTTCTTCAATTCTTGCCTCTATATCACGCTGTTCATCTTTAGCAGCATCATACTCTGCGTTCTCTGATAAGTCTCCCTGCTCTCTGGCTTCCTTGATCTTCTGAGCGACTTCTCTGCGTCGGAATACTCTGAGATCATTCAGCTCGTCCTCTAGCTTCTTGAGACCTGTACTGGTAAGAATATTTTTCTTCTGCTCCGCCATGGTCTTACTCCTTCCTGCCTTGATGTAAGTAGTGCAGTTGACGGGACTTGAACCCGAACCCACTTGCGTGGACATGAACCTGAATCATGCGCGTATGCCAATTCCGCCACAACTGCTTATTTTTTACAGAATGTCCGCAAATATCCTCACGGACATTCTGAATATTAACATTTTAAACCGCTTATGTCAAGAATTTACTCTGCAGCCTCTGTAGAAGTCTCAGTTGTAACATCATTCAGCGGATCTGATTCCGTACCGTCATCAACGACTGCATTCTCATACACAAGATTCATAACCTTATCAGCCGCTATCACGTAATAGATATCTTCTTCGCTGTAATAGTCCTTTATCTCATCCTCTGACTTAAGATTGTACTGTGTCATTATCTCCTGCTTCTTTGCCGCTACCTCATCTTCCGTAACGGTGATTCCCTCGGCATCTGCTATCGCACTCATGACCATTCGCTGCCTTATGTATTCTTTCACATAATCAGTGATGTAGTCTTTCAGCTCATCCTCTGTCTGGAAGCCGTAGTAGTAAGCGATAAGTGTTGAAACATCAACACTGTTTGCTTCTGCAAGCTCCTTGATCTGACCTATCATCGAATCGATCAGAGTCTGCATCTCTTCCTTCGGATACTCGGCGATCTTGGAGTTGTTGATAACTGTTGTTATAACATTCTGCTTATCGGTATTCTTATCAGCCTCCGCATTATATTCCTCGTGGCTCTTTCTCATTGCCTCTTCATACTCTGCGGTTGTCTTGTAATCAGTGAGTTTGGCAACAAGCTCATCATTATATTCCGGTGTCTTGGTAACAACGATCGAATTGAGAGTCGTCTCAAATACAGCCGGCTTGCCTGCAAGATCCGGATTGTTCTCATAAGGATCCGGGAAGGTAACATTTACATCAAAGCTGTCTCCCGGCTTATGACCTACTATCTGCTCATCGAAATTATCGATATATCCGCTGGAACCAAGTGTTATCTGTGTACCCTTGCCCTCTGTGCTTCCTTTTTCGAAAGCAACGCCGTCAACATATCCGACATAATCAATATTAACCGCATCACCGTAAGTGGCAATACCGGTCTTGATCTCTTCGGTTGTTGTTCCCTGATTGATGAGGGATGCCTTATCGCCCTCTATGTCATTATCCGTAACCTCTGTCTTGGTCGGTGTGTACTTGACGCCTTTATACTCAGCGAGAGTAACCTCCTTGACGTATCTCTCCTTCATAGCCTCAAAAGGGTTATCGGATGATGCTTTCTTACTGTCACTCTTCTTGCTGCCGCAACCGGCGAGAAGTGACAGACAGAGGACAACTATCATTATCGAACACAGTTTCTTCTTCATATTTATCTTCCTTCCTTAAGATTTATAATTAATATTTTAAGTCACGAGCCGGCACCTTCCACGCCCCGGTCTCCGGTCACTGAAAAAATAAAAGCAAAATGATCAGGACAGCTCTCTTTCTGATACGCATTTTAAATATATAACACAAAAGAACGAAAAAATAAAGGCTTAAATAAAAATTCACACAATTTACACTTTCACTACCGTTTGCTTATAATAAGGAAGAGACTCATACCCAATTTTCCAAAAAGCACGCAAAACCGTGATTTATACCAAATATAGTTAAAACCCAAATAGTCAGACACTATATTTAGTATTTTGCTATTTACAAACCGAGACCCCTTTGCTATAATCTGTATTTGAATCGACTACATATGGATTTAGTGAAAAAAAGAAGGTTAAAGTAATTAGAGATCATTAAAAAAGTGAGGAGAGAGGTATAATGAAGGTTGTAAAGAGGGATGGTCATATTGTTGATTTCGACCGCAGTAAGATCGTAACTGCCATCAGAAAGGCCAACGCAGAGGTTGACCCTGAAGAGAAGATATCTGATGAAAAGATCGAAACTATAGTTCATGGAATCGAAACAAAGAAACGCAAAAGAATCCTTGTAGAGGATATCCAGGATATCATCGAGCAGGATCTTATGGAGGATGGCAAATACGTCCTCGCGAAGACATACATCATCTACCGTTACACAAGAGAACTTGTTCGTAAGGCCAACACCACTGACGATTCCATCCTGAGTCTTATCAAGAACCGTAATAAGGATGTTATGGAGGAGAACTCCAACAAGAATGCAACAGTTGCATCAACACAGCGTGACCTTATCGCAGGCGAGGTTTCAAAGGATCTTACAAGAAGAGTCCTTCTTCCTGAGAAGATAAGCAAGGCTCATGACGAGGGTGTTCTTCATTTCCATGATGCGGATTATTTCCTTCAGCCTATATTTAACTGCTGCCTTATCAATATCAAGGATATGCTTGAGAACGGCACTGTTATGAACGGCAAGCTGATCGAGAGTCCTAAGTCATTCCAGGTTGCATGTACCGTTATGACTCAGATCATCGCATCCGTTGCATCTTCACAGTACGGCGGACAGTCTGTTGATCTTATTCATCTGGGCAAATATCTCAGAAAGAGTTATGAAAAATATAAAGCAAGATTTACCAAGGATTTCGGTGACAAGGTAGACGCTGACACTCTTGAGGCTATGATTCAGGAGAGACTGAATGACGAGCTTCGTTCAGGTGTTCAGACCATCCAGTATCAGATCAATACTCTGATGACAACCAATGGTCAGTCTCCTTTCGTAACACTCTTCCTTCACCTTGATCCGGACGATGAGTACGTTGAGGAAAATGCACGTATCATCATCGAGGTTCTCCGTCAGAGATACGAGGGAATCAAGAACGAAGCCGGAGTATATGTAACTCCTGCTTTCCCTAAGCTCATCTATGTACTTGACGAGTTTAACTGCCTTAAGGGTGGAAAATATGATTACATCACACAGATGGCCGTTAAGTGTTCAGCCAAGAGAATGTATCCTGACTACATCTCAGCCAAGAAGATGCGTGAGAATTACGAAGGAAATGTATTTTCACCTATGGGCTGCCGTTCATTCCTTTCTCCTTGGAAGGATGAGAAGGGCGAATATAAATTTGAAGGCCGTTTCAACCAGGGCGTTGTAAGCCTTAACCTTCCACAGATCGGTATCATCGCAAGAGGCGATGAAGAGCTCTTCTGGAAGATACTTGATGAGAGACTTGAGCTCTGCTACGAAGCGCTTATGTGCAGACACAACGCACTCATGGGCGTAACAAGTGATGTAAGCCCTATCCACTGGCAGTACGGTGCGATCGCACGTCTCGGCAAGGGTGAGAAAATTGACAAATACCTCCTCAATGGTTACTCAACCATCTCACTTGGTTACATCGGACTTTATGAGGTTACCAAGCTCATGAAGGGTGTAAGCCATACAACACCTGAAGGACTGGATTTCGCACTTCGTATCATGCACAAGCTGAGAAGTGCCTGTGAAACATGGAAGAAGGAAACCGGACTTGGCTTTGGTCTCTACGGAACACCTGCAGAGTCACTCTGCTACAGATTTGCAAGAATCGACAAGGCACGTTTCGGAACAATTCCTGACATCACTGACAAGGGTTACTATACAAACTCATATCATGTTGATGTACGTGAAAATATTGACGCATTTGAGAAGTTCAAATTCGAGAGTCAGTTCCAGAGTATTTCCTCCGGTGGTGCAATCTCTTATGTAGAGATCCCTAATATGGCTAATAACCTTGAAGCCCTTACAGAGCTTGTAAAATTCCTCTATGACAACATTCAGTACGCAGAGTTCAATACAAAATCTGATTACTGCCATGTCTGCGGATTTGACGGCGAGATCAAGGTCAACGAAAATAACGAATGGGAATGCCCTGTTTGCCACAACAAGGATCATTCAAAGATGAATGTTACAAGAAGAACCTGTGGATACCTCGGAGAGAACTTCTGGAATGTCGGCAAGACCAAGGAGATCAAATCGCGTGTACTGCATGTCGGAACACCGGATTATATCGCTGAAACTGTTACAGCAGGGGCTTCCTGCGGATGTGACAGCTAATATGAATTGAGGGATCCGGCCGGCAGATGCTGACTGATGGATACTAATCCGTCCGGCGGATACTGATACGGCTGACGGAGATGCGTTTCCACCAATAAAATAATAATTCCTTCAGGGGGCCTTTAACCCGGCCCCCTGTATTTTTTCCTGATATCAGCATACTCGAAGGATCCGACGTAAGTTGTTTTTAATCCAACATAAACGGTCTGTCCAAGATAAGAACCGGTGTAATGATTATTAATAAATAAGGAGAACCGCCATGAACTGCTGCGGAATATATTACTGCGACACAGCGAACGGTGTCGGCATAAGGACATCTTTATACGTTTCAGGCTGTACCCATCACTGCAAGGGCTGCTTTAATGAAGCCACATGGGATTTCAGCTACGGAAAGCTCTTCACACAGGAAATCCAGAGCGAAGTGATCGAGTCACTTGCCCGTCCATATATTCAGGGCATCACGATCCTCGGCGGTGAGCCGTGGGAAGTTGTCAATCAGAAGGCGCTCCGTCCATTCATTGAGAGAATAAAAAAAGAGTACCCCGACAAGACCATTTGGACTTATTCGGGATATCTCTTTGAAGAACTGCTTGAT
>DOVL01000286.1:6242-15848 GCA_003520105.1 Lachnospiraceae bacterium
CTTGTTGACGGTGAATTTGTCGAAGCCAGAAAGAACCTGAGACTCCGCTTCAGAGGCAGCGACAACCAGCGTATAATTAAAGTTAAAGAAAGCCTTGAGAAAGGCGAAGTCGTACTTTCCGAATATATGGAGGGCCGCATATAAAAAAGAGCCGTGTGCTTTGTCACATGGCTCATTTCGTATATATAAAACCTTCTCACAGTTTTTTTACTCCATCTCCGCAACAAATAATACTATGAATCTCCCCAGAATTGTGTTATACTTTCTATTGTTGACAGAAAAGAGGTAAATATCATGATAAACAGTACACTTGTTAATATCAAACGATTAAAACCTAACGCCGCCATCCCGACTTATGGGTCGGAGAATGCTGCCGGTGCAGATCTTTATGCATGCATTGACAGCACGCTCACAATAGAAAGCGGTGAAACTATCCTTGTGCCTACAGGCCTTGCTATGGAACTTCCTACAGGCTATGCCGGTCTGATATATGCAAGGAGCGGTCTCGCCAGTAAGAAGGGGCTTGCCCCCGCAAATAAAGTCGGAGTAATAGATTCGGATTATCGCGGCGAAGTTATGGTCGCTCTTCATAATCACTCTAAGGTTTCTGCAACTATCGAGCCGGGCGAAAGAATTGCCCAGCTGGTCATCACGCCTTATATCATGGGTGTATTTAACGAGGTTTCAGAGCTTGATGAGACTGAAAGAGGCGCCGGTGGCTTCGGTTCCACAGGAACCCACTGACCGTATATATCCAGAATTTTGCATATTTTGCAGATAATGACTCCGTATTTGAAAAGATGCGGAGTTTTTCTTTTTCGCGATGCTCTCGAGGCATGCACATGCGAAGCGTGTGTTGAGATGAAGAATGGCTGACTGCATGCTTGCATGCATAGGCAGACATGCTTTATCTCAATAGATGTGCCGCAGGCACATCTATATGCCGAGTGCCGCGATGAAATGACTCGAAGAGTCATGAATGCGCGACTCCCTGAGTCATAATTATGTGACTCGAAGAGTCATGAATACAGCGAAAGGCGGTGAGTGACATGAAAGAAGAACTCATCAAGGAGAGAATAGAAGAACTGATCGACGAGAAGAAGCTGCATGAGCTTCGTACAATTCTCAGCGAGCAGAACGAAGCAGATATAGCCGCTGCACTCTCGGAGCTTGAAATAGAGAAGCTGTCCATAGCCTTCAGAATACTTCCGAAAGAGCTTGCAGCAGACGCATTTTCATATTTTGATTCAGATATTCAGGAGGAACTGATCAAAGCCTTCTCCGATAAGGAGCTTCAATACATCATCGACAACCTGTTCATGGATGATACCGTCGACATGATCGAGGAGATGCCGGCCAGCGTTGTTAAACGTATTCTGAAAAATACGGACCCTGTCACCCGTAAGGAGATCAACGAACTTTTAAAATACCCTGAGGACAGTGCCGGAAGCATCATGACGACCGAGTATGTCCGTCTTGAGGAGGATATGACGGTTCAGCAAGCATTTACACGTATAAGAAATGTCGGTGTCGACAAGGAGACGATCTACACCTGTTACGTTACGAACTCCAAGAAAGAGCTTCTGGGCATCGTGACGGTTAAGGACCTCCTGCTTTCTAACTACGAAGACAAGATTAAGGACGTCATGATAACAAATATCATCTACGTTACGACCACAGAGGACCAGGAGTCGGTTGCAAAATCCTTCGACAAGTACAACTTCCTTGCCATCCCCGTTGTTGATAACGAGAAGCGTCTGGTTGGTATCATCACCATCGATGACGTTATCGATGTCATCCAGGAAGAGGCTACAGAGGATATCGAAATGATGGCCGCTATCACACCTACTGATAAGCCATACATCAAGACGACCCCTTTCGAGACCTACAAAAAAAGGATACCATGGCTTCTACTTCTCATGATATCCGCTACATTCACAGGCGCTATCATTGCGCGTTACGAGGCTGCCCTTGGCGCTTACGTTGTACTTACGGCTTATATTCCTATGCTTATGGATACCGGCGGAAATGCAGGAAGCCAGGCTTCGGTTTCGATCATCCGTGGACTTTCACTTGATGAGATTGAATTCGGAGATATTTTCCGTATTCAGGGAAAAGAATTACTGGTTGCCGCCATGTGCGGAGTAACCCTTGCAACTGCAAACTTCGTGAAGCTGCTTGTCTTCGACAAGGTTTCGGTTACGATCGCTCTTGTCGTCTGCATCACGCTTCTTCTGACAGTTATAGTTGCCAAATTCGTCGGTTGCACCCTTCCGATCCTCGCAAAGCGTATCGGCTTCGACCCGGCGGTTATGGCGAGTCCATTCATCACAACCATCGTAGATGCGATCTCACTTCTCATCTACTTCCAGATTGCTTCGCATGTATTAAGCATATAGAACAAGCCATGCATGACGAAAAAACATAAGTCACAGACGGGATGCTTGCATACCAGTCTGTGACTTATATTTTTGAGGAATATACGGCGCCTCTGGCGCCGGTTCTTGAGCCACGCAGCGGATCAAGAACAAAGCATGGCTTGTTCTTTTTTCGCGCAAACATGCGCCTCGCGCATCCATAAACCGAGCATAACTTGTTCTTATACCCTATACAAGCATTTTATATTTGTATCTGAGCGATTTCATCGCTGCATCATCACTTCTTACCTTATTATCTCTTTGAAGTCGTCCCAACACAATGCCCGGATCCCGATCAATTATATTTGCAAAATTACGAATTGAGACCAGATCGTATTTTTCGCACTCTATAAACATAGTGTACTGATCTTTCGGTATTAATCTTTCATCCGCGTATTTATCAGCTGCCGCTTCCTCTTCTCCTGATTCATCTTCAAATGATATTCCAAAATCTCCCTTCATAATATGTCCAACCTCATGAAGAAGAGTAAACCAGAATATATCTGCATTAAGCCTCCTGTCATTCACCATAAGCATGATGTTGTTCCCTATCTTTTTAGTGGCGCCATTTGTTCGTGAACCGGGTATATCAGGTTGAATCTCAAGTATGATGCCTGCATCAAGAAAACTATCTTTCATTTTAGGAAACAGACTTGTTTTATCATCTGTCAATGTAAGCAGATAGTCCACAGTACTCTCAAGTTTTTTCTTATTATATCTTGGTGCCTTAACCTTAAGTGCATCATTGGTTGCGATCTGAACCATAGTATTGGCCTTGATAATGCTATTTTCATCAATCTTTCCTGTTGAACTTCGGAAATTCACAGACATATCTCTTTTTTTGAGAACGCTTAATGTTGCAACATTAAGGAATGACCTTAGAGTTTTAATCTGTTCATCCCTCTTTCCGGATAAATCCGGAAGTCTGTAATTATCCCTGAAATATTTATAGTTCAGATTACTGAATACTGCCCTTTCCTCCTCCATCTCCATCTGTGATCTATATTCAGCCTGAAGCACATCATATGCTTTCTGAAGATTTAACCAGTATTCGATACTCGTCCCTATCATTCTTGACATCTTCATGGCGATATCAATTGACAGGCTTTGCTCTCCCCTTACCAATATACTCAGATTTTTAGGAGTGGTTCCAAGCCTTTTTGCAAAATCCTCCTGAGTCAGACCACTTTCATCAACAATCTCCTTAATATAGTATCCGGGATGGAATGCAATTTTATCATTAAATTCAATATAATTACTCATAATGCTTGCTCACCTCCGTGATTTCAACAATTCTCACACAATCAACTATTTCATCTATATTACACGGTACAAATGGTTTTTTATTATCATCAAGTGGTTCCAGAATAATACGCCACTGTTCCCTTCGCGATTTAACATCAATGGCAAAATACCCTTCAAGATTTCGTTTTCCTTTATTTCCCAATTTATGAAAGTGAAATGCGGGTTGGACAACAATATCCTTTATTGTTTCAGCTTGCGCCAATGCATTAATACGTGCCAGCAGACTATTGGCCAGAACTACATCTCCACCAAACAGCTTCTTCGCAGCTTTTACACTCGTACATTGATCTTCCAGTTTTTTATTTGCATAAATAAGTTCCAATAAAGCATCTCCGTATAATCAGATTACCCTTTGGGTAATCTGATTATAACTCATGAATTAAAAATAATCAATAACAAAAATCAACCATCCAACTTAATGTCGAATGGTTGATCCTCATAAACTGATTAAATATAATATTATCTTCCTTCAATCGAATTATAAACGCTGCCGTCAATGGCATTTATCTGGATAAAGCTTCCTGAAGCAAGTACTTTTCCACCGGCATCATATGCCGTTCCACTGAAATCCCAGACCGGAACAAGATAGCCCCTGTCATTACTTTCGTGATCTGACATTCTTGCATATCTGAGAGTGATATCGTCTATCTTTATAGTAAAGCCGACCTTGTCCTCCGTATCATCATTATCCATTATTCCATAGAACGGATCGGTTGTGTTGAGCACGTCCAGAATATTTTTCTCATAAACCTCCAGTATCTCTTCAAACGGCATCAGGTCCGCATTTTCCTCTCCGACTCTGTCATATTTGATCGGACATGCATAACTGAAACCGACTATACCGTTATCATTGATCATCACTTCTATATTGGAATTGAACCAGACGCTCGATTTTCTTCCGTCAGAGCCATACTGGATCATCTCGCCGTAATCCTGCACAATATTGCCGTTCACTGCCGGCATATAAACAATATCCCAAACCTTTCCGACAGTCAGTTCAGCAAAGTAGGTTCCATCTGCGTTCGTCTTTCTGGTTATTGTTGAATGGTCGGAAATATACATCTCCTCTGCGCTTACAGCCATATAAATATCATCAATTCCAAGCTCTTTCAAAAGTTCTTCCGCCTGCTTTAATGCTTCCTCCTTTGTAACAGAATTCGTTTCCTTAGTGCTTTCACGGAATTCATAATTGGTGAATTTCGGATCATCAACCCAGTCCCTGAGTCCATCGTCGCCCTGAAGTTCTCCTTCGACCATCGGCGGATACAGAGCCCTTTCAGGATTTTCAGGATTGGCTATGCTGTCTATTCCCGAAGCAACCGGCCAGCAGAGGCTAACATTTATTCCCGGAAGAACAAGTCCGTCCGTTATACCATATTCACTGCTTCTGAAATATTTAAGCGAATCACCATACACCTTGGAATTCACTGCAGAAAAGCTGGTATATATACCATCCTTTCCGTCACTTACGCCATAGAACAGCTCGCCCTCCGGCATAAGCTGCATATAGTATCCTGTATAATCCGGAATTTGCTTGTACTGCTCAGCCTTATCAGAAACCGTAAACAGCTTCGTGTCAACCGGATATGCAGTTATCTCACTACGCGGAACCTTGCCCTTGATCAGATCCTGATCTTCACCGCTAAGTATAACCTTGTCACCGCTGTAATCATCAAATTCAGGATCATACATCCTTATACCGTCATACAGCTTTGTATCACCGATAAGTACATCCTTAACCTTATTCAGAAGTTCATCATCAATCGCAGTTGTCGAAATATCAACAACAGGATATTTATCACTGACTCTCAGCTTTACCGGGCTGTCAGCCTCCACCTTAAGCCTTCCGTTCTCACTATCGATTGTCTTGGTATAATGAGTCATCTCCTTAAGACCGTCATTGGACAGATCTCCCTGCCCGCCGCCATCATTCGCAGCTTCCGTCGTATTGTTTTGTCCGTTTTCTGATGTTCCGTTCTGATCATCTATGCCATCGTTACGGTCATCCTTGTCATCACTCAAAGTATCGCTTGTATTATTCGTGTCGTCTGACGTGCTCTGTATCTCGGAAGAAATACTATCCGCACGATCATCCTTCGAATCACCTTTGTCACCGCACCCGCTGCATACAGAAAGAACAGCAGCGAGCATAACACATACAGCAGCTTTTCGTTTTTTAATATCAAATATCATATGAGTCACCTGTCCTTTCAAAGTATTTCTATACTCTGATAATACATCATCCTCCCCGAAAAGTCCTTTAACAAACGATTAAGTATCCTTAAAGTTTTCTGAACAAGCCATGCACTCAAAAAAATAAAACACAGTGGGATGCTTGCATACCAATCTGTGTTTTATTCTTTTTGAGTATACGGTGCCTCTGGCGATGGTTCTTGATGCGTTTTGTGCATCAAGAACACAGCATGGCTTGTTTATTTAAACGTAATACTGCTATACACGTCCATATTCACCGACTTAACATACGAATAATCCGCATCGATCGTCCTCTGCCAGCCCGGGAACTTAGCTGCGAAGAACTTCTCCTCTGCCGCGAGTGTAAGCTCCTTCTTCTTAGCTGCGGTGGCCTCCGGATCCGTAAGGTGTTTCATATAAAATATATGATAACCGTACTCCGTTTCGATCACGAGGCTGTAGGAGCCATCCTCCAGCTGATAGAGGTCATCATAGATATCTTCACCGAACTCTGCCTTAATCTCGGCAGGAGTCATGGTGTAATACTTCGAATACTCAAGATTATAGTAAGCCGACAGGCTTTCAATATTTCCGCTTTCCTCACTTACAGGACTGACAAGTGTCTTGTAGGCCTGAAGCGCCTTGTTGTACTGTTCCTGCTTTCTGAGATCAGTCACCTCAATTATATTTCCCCTGTCGTCCTCCGAATAGAAGGCAAAGAACATATCATAGAAGGTCGTCTCACGTGCTTCCTCATCGGATATTTCAATCCCCGCATCATCCACAAGCTTCTCATAAACTCTTGTAGCCAGCAGGTTTTCGCAGTAAACATTCTCCACAAGATTTTCCGTTATCTGCATCTTCTCGATCTGGTCATCCGTAAGTCTGTTGTAGAAGATATCCGCCTTGTTCTTCTCTGCAGCTATCTCAGCCTCCGAAAGCTCAATTCCGTAATTCTTGGAGATTGCATTCAGAACCTTCACGCGAACTATTGCGTCGATAACATCCTTCCTCGTGATATCCTCCATATTTTCCTTTGTGCCGTCCTGAAGAGTGATCGTCATATTCCAGACATCCTTACCGTAGGTTGCCTCGTAGTCCTCTTTAACGGTCTGGGCATAAATATACACCTCACCCAGAGTTATCGGATTCTTGGCGAAGGTAAATACGATGTCCCCTTCATCTTCACTCTTATCCTTCCCACAGCTGCTGAGGGAAAATACGGAAAGCATGAAAAGCAGAAGTAATATCAGCCCTCTTCCGGTTTTTCTTTTTTTGATATGATCAAATATCATCTGTCAACCTCTTGAATTTCTGTTTTATGCTAGCCGGAAATACTGTCTTCCACGGCATTTTCATCACGGATGATCAGTTCATCTCCGATCACCTTTACCATATCGGCTGTATTTCCCAGCAGTTCATCCTGAATAAGCTTTGATTCTCTGATACCGAAGCCGGACAGCTTGCCGCTGATGACTCTCGCCGTCTTGCCCATCCTCTTCATCTTCCTGAGGAACTTCGGAATGGCTTCAACATCAACCTTGGCATCATTTTTCAGGAGATACTGAACCTCGTCATCCCTGAACTGTACTGCCACCATGCCCAGCTTATGAGCCTCAGCCTTAAGAATCGCTACCTTAAGCAGTCTCTCAAAAGGCTTCGGAGGATCTCCGAAACGATCGATCGCCTCCTCACGGATGGCATCCGCATCATCGGTATCCTTAATCCTTGAAATCCTCTTGTAAAGCTCCATCTTGAGGAAGGAAACCTTTACGTAGGTATCAGGAATATATGCATCAATCGGAAGATCGATCGAGGTATCGAAGTCATCGGGATCGATCTCACCCTTCTTCCTTCTGATTGCCGCATTCAGCATCTTCACATAGAGATCGTAACCGACTGCCTCCATATGGCCGGACTGATCCATGCCGAGCAGATTGCCGGCCCCTCTGATCTCCAGATCCTTAACTGATATTTTATATCCTGAGCCGAGATCTGTAAACTCCCTAATTGCCTTCAGTCTCTTCTCGGCCACCTCACGTATCATCTTGTCCTTGCGGTACATAAGAAATGCGTATGCATTTCTGCTGGAACGTCCGACTCTTCCTCTCAGCTGATACAGCTGTGAGAGTCCGAAATTGTCGGCATCGTGGATGATGATCGTATTTACATTCGGGATATCCAGGCCTGTTTCGATGATGGTCGTCGAAACAAGAACATCTATCTCTTTATTTATAAAATCGTGCATTATGGTTTCGAGATCTCTCTCGTGCATCTTGCCGTGAGCGAACTCGATCCTCGCATCCGGAAGCATGCTCCGGAGCTCCGAGGTTATCATTTCTATATTTTCAACGCGGTTGTAAACGTAGTAAACCTGACCCTTTCGGGCAAGTTCTCTGTTCACAGCCTCCTTGACAAATTCCTTATCATATTCCATGACATAGGTCTGGATGGCTCTTCTGTCGACCGGAGCCTCCGAGAGAATACTCATATCACGAAGTCCGATCAGACTCATATGAAGCGTCCTCGGAATAGGAGTTGCAGTAAGCGTCAGAACGTCAACATTTGTCTTCAGCTGCTTGATCTTCTCCTTATGCTTAACGCCGAAGCGCTGCTCCTCGTCTATTATGAGAAGACCCAGATCGTTAAATACAAGATCCTTTGAAAGCAGTCTGTGCGTACCGATTACGATGTCCACCTGTCCGCTCTTCAGCCCTGCCAGAGTCTCCTTAACCTCCTTCGGCGTACAGAAGCGTGAAAGCATCCTGATATTTACAGGATAGTTCTTCATACGATCCGTAAAGGTCTCAAAATGCTGCTGTGCAAGGATGGTCGTCGGCACGAGATATGCAACCTGTCTGTTATCCTGAACTGCCTTAAATGCAGCTCTTATCGCAACCTCGGTCTTGCCGAAGCCAACATCACCGCAGATCAGTCTGTCCATGATCTTGCTGCTTTCCATGTCCTTCTTGGTATCCTCGATCGCATGCAGCTGGTCAGGGGTCTCCTCGTAAGAGAAGAGTTCCTCAAACTCAGTCTGCCATACGGTATCAGGCGGATAGACATGCCCCTTCTTCGACATTCTTGCCGCATAAAGCTCAACAAGCTCGTCAGCTACTGCCTCAACATGAGCCCTTGCGTTGCTTCTCGTCTTCTCCCATCTGTCACCACCCAGCTTATTCAGCTTCGGCTTTGCAGAATCCTTTCCGGCGTATTTTCCTATAACGCCCAGCTGCTCAACAGGTATGAAGAGCTTACCGCCGTCGGCGTAATCTATATTTATATAATCTCTTATTCTTCCGTCAGTCTCGACCTTTTCGATGCCCTTGTATATGCCGATGCCATGTCTCTCATGAACAACATAGTCACCGACACTGATCTCGTCGAGTGTATTTATCTGATCGCCCTGGTACTTCGGGAGATGCTTCTTCTTTCTAACCTTGTTATTGCTGAAGATGTCACTCTCGCTGATGACCGCAAGCTTAACTCCGGAAAGCTCATAACCTTCCTCGAGGTTTCCGGTTGTGACCATGACCTCACGGGCCTTCAGCTCTCTCTCTCTGTTATCTGAGAAGAAGGCCGGGATCTCGTTATCCCTGAGGTTTGCCGCAAGCCTCTTCGCCCTCGTTGCGGACGGAGATGCGATAACGATACTGTAATCCTTATCTCTCCATTTTGAGAGGTCCTTCGT
>DOVL01000292.1 GCA_003520105.1 Lachnospiraceae bacterium
TCTCCGGACTTTATTTCCAGACTGAGCAGAGGATCCTCTGTCACTATCTCAAGCAGTTTAGGGAGAAATACTCTTAAAGGCACTTCCTTCGGAAATTCCAGATCATACCTGAGCACCGGTTGAAATACAGGTTTGTCCTCATCATACTCGTCTCCGAGTCCCATTCCGGCATATGTATCAAGAGGTCCTATAAATGCAACCACATCGCCTGCCTCAGCCTTGTCGAGACTGTCATATTTGACACCGTTATAAAGCCTTATCTGGCTTATCTTCTGTCCTTCTATCCTCTCATCATCGATCACATCTCGTACAGATATGCTTCCTCCTGTGATCTTGGCATAAGAAAGCTTATGACCATCCTCAAAACCGATCTTATATATCTTCGCAGAGAAGGTATCCTTATATCTTATTTCCGGCAGGTACTCTGTCATCATGCTGATGAGGCTGTCAATATTTGTATTCTTAAGTGCGGATCCGAAAACCGTCGGATGAAGCCTGCCCGCCGAGAAGAGCATGGTGATATCTTCCCTCGTCAGCTCACCGGCTTCAAGATACTTCTCAATAGTCGTCTCGGAAAGTGCAGCTATCTCTTCATGCTTGTCCGCAAAATCCTCATATGCAATAAAGCCGTCTCCCAGATTATCCAGAAGGTCGTTTACCAGATCCTCTTCAGTCCGGAGGCTCATATCCATCTTATTAACAAAAACATAGTACGGAACCTTGTATTTCTGAAGCATATTTGCAAGGCGTTTTGTCGATGATGTTACGCCATCCGTTCCGCTCACGAGAAGAACGGCCGCATCCAGAACCGAAAGCGCCCTCTCTGTCTCACCGATAAAATCAGTATGACCCGGTGTATCAATGATAGTGATCCTGACATCATCACCACATTTATTCATTTTATCATCTGCCGCCAGATTGCATATCGCCTGCTTAGCCAGAATGGTAACGCCTCTCTTCTTCTCGAGGGCCTCAGTATCCAGAAAGGCATCTCCCTTATCGACCCTTCCTGCAGTCCTTATAGCTCCCAGATCAAGCAGTATGCTCTCTGTAAGAGTTGTTTTTCCGGCATCAACATGCGCAAGTATTCCTATACATATTTTCTTCATAAATAAACCTCTGAGCTTTCCGGACCGGCATAGCAGTCCAAAGATTTACCACTGCAATGATAAATAACTCAATCCTCTGACAGATCTCCATAGTGATTTCATTATAACACAAAAATGGTTTCGGATGCCATGAGAATGACACCGAAACCATTCTTGTTTAGTCAGTTAAAATGCTCCATTTAGAAGAAACAATGATTTCCTATGATCTTGTAATCGTCAAGTGACGCTGGGTCGATATACCATGTCGGTCTGAAACTCATATATCCGCCGATATTGTTATATCCGTTCAGTGCATCGTAAACAGCACTCATTGTCGTATCAGGAGCGCCATTGTTATAAACATTCGAGAATGCCCAGGTATCAGTTGCTGTAAACTGATATGGTGCGTAGATGACATCATAAAGGGTTCCGCCCCATCTGCCCGAATAAAGTCTGTTAAGAACAACGTTTGCAACAGCAACCTGTCCTTCATAAGGTTCAGAACCTGACTCAGCATAAACAATAGCTGCAAGAAGTCTTACATCATCAGCTGAATATCCGCCTGCTCCATGGATACTGAGATCATCAGTTGAAGGAATATGCTCAGTAGTAACTTCCTCAGTTGTTACTACCTCGGTTGTTACTTCTTCGGTAGTAATTTCTTCGGTTGTTGTGATCTCCTCTGTTGTTACTTCTTCGGTAGTTATTTCCTCTGTAGTAACTTCCTCTGTAACTTCCTCAGTTGTTGTTATCTCTTCTGTATCATCTGATGTATCCTGGTCAGAGTAATCATCCGATGTATCTTCTTCTGTAGTATCTTCGTCTGAAGTATCATCATCCTTGTCCTGTGAATCATCATTATCATCCACGCTCTTGTCCCCTGAAGGTGCAAGAAGATCCGGATTCTTATCAAACAATTCAGCCATCTCAGAAGCCTTCTCACCTGTAAGGATATACTCAGACTTAACAAATCCTGAAACAGTATCAGTCTTGATCTCTGTCCAGATACCATCTGCCTTAACTACCTCACCGATAGTTCCCTTGGCGATCATTCCCAGAACATCCGAATTTTCGTCAGCTTCACGTCTTACATTAAGTAAGTCCTCAATAACGATGAACTTACCGGTCATATCATACTTAGACTCTGCGACTGTTGAAACCGAAACTGCCGATTTATTTATCGGTGTTTCTTTAACGTTCTTGGTCGCATCTGCTTTAACAACAGTCTTCTCATCCGCTGCCACAGCAGTTTCATCCTTGGAAACCTCTGCTACTGATACACCTGCAACACTCAGTGTCTCCGAATCAGCGCCCTTCTTGTCACCGCTCTTTGCATTATTAAGTGAGCTGAAAGCTATAACACCCATAAATACAACGGCAAAGCAAGCCATAATAACAATAAGGTTTCTCACAGGAAAATGTGCAGAGAAAACATTCTTTCTGAGATACATTTTAAGTTTTTCAAGTTTAAATTTATTTCTTCTACTCATATCGATTTGTTTACATAAAAATTGCAAATTATGTTAATATGTTACATTTCTGTTACAAGGGATATTAGCACTTTGTCACATTTCTGTCAAGTTTTTTGAATTATTGTATTAAAAAAAGAACAAAACCACCATATATAGTATGAAATATGGTAGTTTTGTTCCTTCAGATTTTCTTCTATTCTTTTGCAAAAAATGCCACTGCAACCGTGCCCGGACCTGAATGTGTACCGCCGACAAGGCTCATTTCCGAAACCATGATCCTCTGCTCGACGCTGTCCGAAATACTGGCGTTCTTATCGATCCTGATATCCAGAGTGCCCATTCTCTGATTGATCCTCTCGGAAACACTGATAACCTGAGCAAGTCCCTGATCTATCACATCCTTATCAGACACGAGTCCATCCATAAGAAGATCACGCAGCTTCTCAATTCTGTCCACTCCATTCGCTGCAGCTATATTTATGTAACTGTCAATGGCAGCTTCCTCGCAAACCTTTTTAGCGAGATGCTCCAAAGCATTCGGATTTCCTCTAACCTTAGTCGTTATAGCAAGCTTTCCGTCCGTATCAACCTTAAATACAGTTCTTATCTTCAGTGCAGCCGCTGCCGAAGGCTCAGTCTTCGAGATCATGCCGCCCCTCTTAAGATGAAAGATATCATCAACAAAGAAGTAGTTTCTGATCCTGTCCCTCTTCTCCTGAAGGATATTCACCGCTTCTTCATAAGAAGTATTACTTTCCTTCAGTCTGATAGCCTCAGTAACAAGAAGTCCGAGTCCCGTTGATGCATTTTTACTGTCAATGATACTTATATTGGAAGAAGGATATCTCTCCTTCAGATCTTCTGCCGCAGCTGTTGCAGCCTGAACACTGTCGGAAAGGCCTCCCGAGATACCTATATATATAATATCATTATCACCCTTCAGCTTTTCTTCAAACACTTCGATGTAGTCTTCCTTGCTGATCGGCACCGTTGACGGAAGAGCTCCCATCTTCACCAGCGGATAGAATTCCTTCGAAGACATGTTCCTGAAATCAGGATATTGAAGAAATTCATCACCCTTCATCTTTATCTTTATTGGTATTACAGTCACACCGAATCCCTTTTCGAACAATTCATAAGGGATGTCGGCAGCCGCATCCGTGATCACAACATATTTACCCATATAATTTACCCACCATTATTCTGCTGTTTCGGAATCATCATGCATACCTCGTTCAACACCGAAATACTCATCGATTCCATCTGCTATACCCTCGGCCATCTTATCCTGGAAATCATCCGTCCCCATCTTCAAATCATCATATTGATTTGAAAGAAAACCGATATTTATAACTGCTGAAGGCATATTACAGTAATTGAGTACTGTCAGTTTGTCAGTCTCTACTATGCCCCTCTTTTCGCTTCCGGTTGCTTCAGCAGCCTTATCCATTACTATCCTGCAAAGATCATGACTATTGTTATAATCATCACTATTATAAGGATTATTCTTACTTATCACGAACCCCATCAGCCCTTTAACATCCGGAGATGCAGAGCCCGCCTGAAGCTTTATGTAAACCTCAGCCGATGATGAATTGGCAAGGATTGCCCTCTCTCTGTTACTCATGGAAATACTTGATGAATCTCTTGAGAGAACCACGGTATATCCTCTTGTCTCAAGAATAGTCTTAAGCCTTCCGGCCAGACTCAGAGTAATGTCATATTCGAAATTACCGGAGCTGACTCCGATATTTGCCGCAGACATACGATTCTTTTTGATCTCGGAATCCGGTCCGATCGGTTCCTTCTCACTATCTGCCATTATCTGTTTTGCGGGATCAATATATATGATATGAGAACTCTCGTTTCTCTTCTTGTTCTGCTTCCATTCGATCTCGGTCTTCTCAACATAGTTTGAAGAAACGTAGAAGCTGCTTCCGTTCAGTTTGACTCTCGTCCAGCCTTCCTTCACGCCTGTTCTGTGAAGATCGACTCCCTTATCAAGAACAACATAAACATCGGCATTTGTTGAAGGCTTTACTCTGACGTTAACAGCATCATCATTAACGACAACATAATCATCCGTCAAGGTAAAACCGTCACTGTCAACAGTGATTCCGGCGTCCTTATCCGTAAGGATCGAGCTGTCCGGTGCATCCTTCTCGCTGCTCTCCGTCAGACTCTCCGCCTCACTGCTTGTACTTATTTCAGTAACCGTCTCCTGCTTTTTCTCATCCTTGGAACAGCCCGAAAGGGATAGTCCCATAAGAACAGCCATGATACCGGTTACCATTTTTGTTCTGTATTTATGATTTTTTATCAATGAAAAATACGTTTTCATTCCATCTAACCTATATTATGTCAACCGCATAGGCTGTCATTAATAACATGCAATATTCCACGTGTATCATCATACCATAGAGTTTTTACAAATACAATCATACACATTTTACAGTAATACCCTGTTTTTTAGTGATTTATGATCTCACTTACCTTCATCGGAAAGCAAGCCGTGTAAGCAAATATGAAAACAGTCCGTTATTGTAGGTTTCGTACATGGAATCCTTTACAAAACCCGGATCGTCGGTAATAACATTATCGACGCCGACCAGCATAACACTTTCCAGACTGGCAGCATCGTTTACTGTCCATACATATATTTCCTTGCCTCTTTTCTCTGCATTACGCATGACATGCTCATCCACAAACTTGTAGTTGATACTGAAGGCATCGGCATATTTAAGATCAAAGAAGCTGCCTCCGGCCGCCGACATGACGTAAACCGTCTTGATCCGGTCATCGATCTGCTTGATCTTCTTTATGGAGTTATATTTCAGAGACGTAACAACACAGTCCTTATAAAGGTCATATTCTTCGATCAGTTCTGCAACACTCTCCTCAAGATGCTGGTTCTTGACGTCCGGTTTGAGCTCTATATTAAGCTTTGCCCTGCCGTCGATCAGCTCGATTGCTTCACGAAGAGTCGGTATCTGCTCGCCCTTAAACTCCTCTGAAAACCAGCTTCCGGCATCAAACTGCCTTATCTCGCCGAAGGTCATATCCTCAACATAGGCATCAATTCCTGTCGTACGTATCATATTCTTATCATGCGTAACGATTATCACGCCATCCTTCGTCTCACGGACATCCAGTTCTATGACATCGGCACCGTTTTCGATGGCCGCCTCAAAGGCCGCCAGTGTATTTTCGGGAGCATGCTTTGAATCTCCTCTGTGAGCTGTAACAACTACCTTCTGAAGATGTGCGGCATTGAGTGAGACAACATTAACCTTCACAAGCGCATAATAAGCCGAGTCAAGCACGATAAATATCAGCAGAACCATGATAAATACAGCCCTGTCATAGAGTCTTGACTTCTCCGGATCACTTTTGATCTGATATTTTATGCTCTTCTTATGTCTCTCATCTCTCCTCTGCTTCTTCTTCTCGCGCCATTTCTCATCTCTCTCGCTGAGCTTGTGCTGTAGTCTGTTTTTCTTCTCCGGCTCTGTCAGAACCTCGGGATGCTCTTCTCTGACCTGATAATACTTAACGCTGATATAGCCGAAAAGCATAGGGAAGACAAAGAGCGCCAAAGGAATATAGAGAAATGTATTTACGTTGACGGTGGCAATATAGATGAAATAATTCATCGAGCCATTACTTTTCACGGCCTTAAGGAGCCTGAAAACAAGCTCGGAAAAAGCGCCGCTCAGGAAGAATACCGTACCTATAACCAGTATATTTGCGATAAAAATCCCTACAACCTTCCTCAGTCCGCCGACCTTTATCAGATTGAAGCTGTCCTTGACAGCCTTTTTGAATCTCTTCCTTCTGAGTGTATAAATATGAAGAACATAGATCATACCAAAGGAAAACAGGCTGATCACCGCATAAATGATAGATATTACATTTATAAAAGATCTCTTTTTCGAAAAATACCAGACGATGTAGCTCGGCACATGAATATTAAGCAGTGAAAGTGATGTCAGAGCTATACTGCTGAGCGGAAGAAGAAACATGGATACTATAAGTATCATGAAATTTCTTGGTCTGAAAAGTCCGGTAGCCCTTACCAAACTGCGAAAGAAAAGCTCCACAAAGCCTATCTTTTCCTTCCTCTTCGACGCGTCGATAGCGATTATTACGCCAAATACGTTCATGATTATCGCAAAAGCGTAAATAATGATTATCAGTCCAAGGAAAAGATAGGTTGTGGGGCTGTGAAAGAATTTCGTTATATTTGCTTTATAGAGATACTTTACTCCCGAAAGCTTAACGGAGAAATTTACTATAGTGTAGAGCACAGGAATCAGAACTGAATATGAGAGGACTCTCATTACCAGTTCGTAGATAAAGATCGATAATGCGTTGAACTTTATCAGAATATAGGTTTCCTTCAGACCCTTCATAGTTACGCTCCATTATACTCGAATTGAATTTAATCAAATAAACATCGATGCATCTCCGAATGAGAAGAAACGGTAGCGTTCCCTTACGGCCTCCTCATAGGCGGCGAGGACCTTCTCTCTGTCGTAGAATGCTGATACTAACATTATAAGCGTTGATTCAGGCAAATGGAAGTTTGTTATCAAAGAATTTACGCATCTGAATTTATATCCCGGATAGATAAATATG
>DOVL01000082.1:0-8370 GCA_003520105.1 Lachnospiraceae bacterium
CATCAATTCACTCGTATATCCATCTGTCGCTTCAGCCGCATAATAAACTGATCCTTCTACTATTCAATCATAATAGACAAATATGTCTGTCATTCATATAACATACATTACTTCGTCTGCATCGTATCGCTCACGATCTTTCCGTCCTCAAGGTGGATGATCCTGTCAGCCATGGCTGCAATATCCATCTCATGAGTAACTATAACAAGCGTTTCGTTTCTCTCACGAACCGCTTCGAACATCATATTGATAACCTCTTCGCTGTTTCGCTTGTCGAGATTACCGGTCGGCTCATCCGCAAGGATGATGGACGGTCTGTTGATGATAGCTCTGCCGATCGCAACTCTCTGCTGCTGGCCGCCGGAAAGCTGACTCGGCAGATGATTTCGCCGGTCGGCTAGTCCCAGTCTCTCAAGAAGCTCTTCCACCTCATTCTTATCAACCTTGTTACCATCCAGAAGAATCGGCATAACTATATTTTCCTCAACGGTAAGTATAGGGATCAGATTGTACTCCTGGAATATAAATCCGATTTTTCTTCTTCTAAGTATCGACCTCTTCTCATCCTTCAGGGCAAATACATCCTCCCCCTCGATGAAAACCTTGCCGCTGGTCGGATTGTCAACTCCACCCAGCAGGTGCATCAGAGTTGATTTGCCCGAACCTGAGGTTCCAACTATCGACGTGAACTGTCCTTTGTTTATTGTAAGGTCGATATCATTTACGGCCACGACTGCCGAGTTTCCTTTTCCATAGGTTTTATTAAGTTTTTCTGTCTTTATCAGTTCTGTCATATTCTGCTCCTTTTCACGATCAAAATATATTAATAAACCTTATTTATAATCCTTCTTCACCAATGCCAGCGCGATCAATCCGGCCACTGTATTTATCACAAATATAGCCGCTGCCGTAACAAGAAATACAGTCCAGTCGGCTCCGAAACGTATCGACATATATTCACTGTCGTAGGCACCTATCACACCACTTCCTGCATAGATACCCTTAGACATCAGATATGCAAAGCCTGCTCCAAGCAGTGAACCAACGATCACCGCACATGCACTGACAAGCAGTCCTTCTGCGATGACTGACCGCCGGATCTCCCTGCCGCTGAAACCGATATTTCTGAGCAGCCTCAGCTCCCTGCCGCGAAGGAGTATTTCCGAGGTTCGGACATTAATAAGATTTATCATTATGACTATAAGCACGATCCCCACAATGAAATTGATAATATTTTTTATCATCTTCATACTGGCGATATCTATTCCAAAATAATCTGCAAGATATCCCTTTTTAGACAGATATGCGTATATGCTTCCATCATCTTCTTCAAGGTCGGTATATACATATATATTAACAATATCATCCGTATATCCGAGGCCGTCAGCTGCGTCCTTCTCCAGCTCCTCTTTTCTTATGATTGGCTCCTCGCTTTCCTTCAGATAAATGAACAGATAAGTATCTCTTCCAAAATACAGCATATTCGGCAGCTTTTCTTCTGCTGTCTTAATATATATACCGGAAGGTATTTCACCCGCTATATGGAACTTCGTTCCGTAAATCTCAATATCATCTCCTACCTTAAGCTCCGGTATAAAATCCTTATCTTTTATATCACCCCTGACTATGATAGTATTTGTTACTCCCTGCTCTGATGAAAGCTTCAGCTCTCCAGCATCTTCTTTCATTATCGAGTAATACTTTTCATCAAGTCCGTAAAAGCTCATACTTTTAAATGATCTTTTTACCACCTCTTCGGAAGCATCCTTTTTTGCTGCAAGGAGAAGTGCCGTATTATACTCAAGACTTACAAACCCCTTCTTTTGGGAAAGTACTCTTCTCAGCTCATCAATCTCACTAAAACTGAGCTGTGCACATTCAGTATAACCATCGACCTCTTCCGGCTCTTTGCCTTCAATATATAATGATGGTTTTGTCTGATTATTTATCTCTGTACGGATCACAGTTTTTAATATGCATCCGATCATAAATACGACACCGAAGCATACCGACAGACTCATAACCAGAAGATAAAACCTTCCTCTTCTGATCCGGACATTTTTAAAACCGTACCATATCGCATAGCCAAAAGGGCCTTTTCCTGTGCTTCTCTTTTTTCTGCGTTTGGCTCTCTTCAGAAGCTTTGCCGATACTCTTTTATCGACATCATCCTTGCTTCTAAGAGCATTTATCGGACTCATTTTATAAAGCTTTTCTATCGGAGAAACCATCGAATAACCAACTATCACGACCATAAAGATGATAGTCAGTCTGAAGGCCTTCCAATTAAAATAAAAAATCAGCTTCCCGATATCCTGCAGGATCTCTTTAAGAATAAGATTATTTGATCCATATTTATTTATATAATCGAACAGGCTGCTGCAGCCGAGTACACCCAACAGTATTCCCAGTGCTGTACCGATAACGCCAACTATCAGCGCCTCCAGCAGTACCATTTTGATGATCTGCTTTCTTGTAAGTCCAATGCATCGGAACATTCCATAATCATTCTCTCTTTCACTGACTGATATATTGAATGAGTTTCTGATTATGACCATGACAACCAGTCCAAATACACCCGCAAACATCATAAGCAGCGCCGTGAAGAATATCTCCTCCAGACCGGACTCGTTTCCCATTTCCAGTATCTCTACAGCCGCATAATTTATATCCGGCTCACTCCCTATACGTTCTCCAAGAAGCACCGCCTGTTCAGTTATATTTTCCTTTGAAACAAAAGAAACCTGAACCTCACAGTAATCTGTATTTCCACTCTCTATATCCGACTGTCCATCCTTATAGTCACTGACAATAAGATTCTTTATCCTGCAGCCCTCATCTGAAATATGTTCCGCTTTGTTATGCTTGAGGCTCAATAGTTCATCTGCCATTTCTGACGTAACTATGTACTTGACCGGGAAAGAACCGCTATTATTCACTTTGCGATTATAAAAAATATTAAAACCGAACGAAAATATCCCGAAAATGATAAATGCCGATATCATTACCGAAATTATCGTCATTATCGTTCGGAGCTTATTCTTCCATATGTATCTGACTACCAGTCCCCGCAAACTCTTCATTTTTTTCTCCTTTGTTGCGATAACTCCTGCTATATAAACCTGCCCATTGCATCAATGTCTTTACCTTAATTGATGTCGCAGTTTTTCATAAACTGATATGAGAATAATATATCATTCTAACAGTTCTCTAACAGTTATAGAAAAATGGCATTCCTTTTTCTGCTTGGGTGCAACAATAAAGAAATGCCATTATTCTCTTATTATTTACTTATTATTTTTACCAGACAAACAACTACTGCAGTTAAAAGTACAGCGTCTATAAAAAGAAAGCCTATCAGATAAGCCCTTGATTCGTTGAGCTTTCTTCTGCCTACTATGTCACGAATTAGCGTTTATAACGAATTAGCGCTTGTTATGAAATAGCACCAACCGGACAAATCTGACTGCAAAGTGTACAGCCGGTGCAGAGAGAGGTATCGATCTCAACCTTGCCGTCATTTATAACGATGCCCGGACAACCGATTTCGCGGATACATTTCTTGCACCTGATACACTTCTCCTGATCGATGTGAAGCGCCTTGTTCGGAGGAACTATCGCAACGCATGGCGACTTAAATATAACCGCCTTCACACCCCGCTCATCCGCAACTCTCTTAATAAGTTCTATCGAACCGTTCATATCAAGCGGATCGATCGTCTCAACCGTCGTGAGTCCGATTCCGCGAAGCACCTGCTCTATATTTATCTTCGCAACGATCTCGCCCATCATGGTATGCCCCGTTCCCGGATGTGGCTGATGGCCGGTCATTGCTGTTGTTGAATTGTCGAGAACGATAAGTGTCATATCCGCCTGGTTGTATACTGCATTAACAACACCTGTTATAGCCGAAGCGAAGAAGGTTGAATCACCCACAAATGCGAAGCACTTCGTGTCCGGCTCGATATGTCCGACGCCCTGAGCGATATTTACACCTGCTCCCATACAGAGGCAGGTATCAACCATGTCAAGCGGCATGGCATTGCCAAGAGTGTAGCAGCCGATATCGCCGCAGAATATGGTTTTTCTTCCCTGCATAGCCTTCTTTACCGCATAGAAGGAAGCCCTGTGAGGACATCCTGCGCAGAGTACCGGAGGACGAACCGGAAGTGGCGGAGGTGTTTCTGTCTCACCTGTCGATGTCACATTATTTTCCGATGTTTTTCCGGAATCATTGATATTAGTAACACCATTACTGATTCTTTCCGTATTTCTTCCATCAATGGCATCACCGTTATCAGTACGTTTATTAATATCGTTATCGGAAATAAAGCTCTGTATATTCTCCTTCACGCTGTCGATCGTGTTCTCACCTGCATTCGGAGTATCTCCTGTCAGCTTACCTCTGATCTTAACGTCCAGATTATACTTGCCGCAGACATAGATAAGCTCTCTCTCGATCACCGGATCGAGCTCCTCTAAACAGAGAACTTTCTTTTTGCCCTTGAGGAATTCCACCGCTTTCTCTTCAGGAAATGGAAAAGGTGTGCTTACCTTGAAAAGCGGAAGCTTTCCGGTTTCCTTCATTGCCTCAAGTACATATGAATAGCTGATTCCGCCTGCTGCGATACCGAGATCAGCTCGTTCAACACCGGTTGAAGAACCGACTGATTCAATCGATGTTTCTGCAATATCAAAGAGTATACTGTTTCTCTCATACTTCGAGAAAACCTTGGACAGCTCCGCATTTCTCGCCTCTATCTTCTTATGATTTGCAAAGGAAAGACGCGGAAATATAACCCACCTCTTTGAATCCTTCACAAAACCTTCCGGTGTGTTTGTATAATATTCATCCTCATCCTTTACGGATATACTGGCATAGCCGTGAGACACCCTGGTGGTCGAACGTAAGAATACAGGCGTGCCGTATTTCTCAGACAGCTCAAAGGCCTCGCTGACCATTTCATACGCCTCCTGAACAGAGGAAGGATCAAAGCACGGAAGCTTTGAAAATTCCGCAAACTTTCTGGTATCCTGCTCAGTCTGAGATGAGATTGGTCCCGGATCATCTGCGACCAGTACTATCATACCACCCTTTACGCCGACATATTCGAGACTCATCAGAGGATCTGAAGCAACGTTCAGTCCAACCTGTTTCATCGTTACCATGGTTCTTGCTCCCGCATAGGAAGCACCGGCAGCCACCTCGAGCGCAGCCTTCTCATTTACGGACCACTCGACATAGGTTCCCTCTCTCTTTGACTTTGCCACATTTTCAAGCACCTCTGTGGAAGGTGTGCCGGGATATCCGGCTATAAGATTCAGTCCTGCAGCGATCGCTCCGCGTGCGATCGCTGCATTTCCCATTAAAAATTCTTCATGCATTTTCTGTACTCTCTTTTTCTATATGATCTATTATTCTTCGATCATTATCTATTATACCACACTGTTATAGATTCGCAGTTCGATTACTATCTGGTATTTCCGCCCTTTCTGTGCTGCCATCCAAGTATTCCTTCCGGAATATAACCGAGCGGTTTCTGAGTGATTGTTTTATGATCAACCGGTCTCCTCTTATGATTCATTATGAGTCTTTCATTACTCATATGATAGCTACTGAAGCTTCCCGGAGCCTTCTCTTTCTCCTCATCAAAGCTGATGCGGTTTCTGTTGGTTATATTCTCAAATATATATCGTGCCTTTTCCGTCAGCTCAGCATCGATCGTGAAGATTTCCGGTATTTCCTCGTTAAACAGTATATGTTCAGCCTTATAGTAAACATCCGTTGTGCATCCGTACATCTCAAAGGCTGCCGCCAGATATACAGCTCCCGAATGTGTCAGATCATCAGCTATCAGCACAGGAAGCGCCGAACCGAGCAGCTTCTCTGCCTCTGCCTCTCCATAGCCTGCAAGATCCATGAGAAGTTCCTTCATGATACTTCTTTCGGCAACATCACTCCATCTCTTTATAAAAACCTTATATCCGATCAGACCCTTATGAACCTTCTTCTCTTCCATACGATCATCCTCCCGATTATCTGTGTTTTCCACCGCTTTTCAGTATAACTTACCGATATATTTCTTTCAATATATATTCTCAGATAATCAGTAAAATACACTATTAAAAGCCCCGTGAAAATGTTATAATTTTCACAGAGTTCAAAAATATATAAAGATCGGGGAGGATAGATCATGTCTGAGTTTTTTGATCTGTATGACATAAACAGAAACAGAACCGGTAAGACTTTAGAGCGAGGAACGAAGGTGCCCGAAGGCTACTATCGTCTCGTTGTACATGTGTGCGTATTCGGAAGTGACGGCAGGCTGCTGATACAGAAGAGACAGCCATTCAAAAACGGATGGTCAGGCATGTGGGATCTGACCGCAGGCGGCAGTGCGCTCGCAGGGGATTCAAGCCAGCAGGCAGCTTCCAGAGAGCTGAAGGAAGAGATAGGGCTCGATTATGACCTTACCGGAGTACGTCCGGCAATGACGATATACTTCGACGGTGGTTTTAACGATATATATACAATAAATCTGGATGTTGATCTTGGCAGCCTTAAGCTTCAGGAGACTGAGGTAGAACAGGTTAAGTGGGCTACTGAGGAAGAAATACTTGAGATGCTCCGCAACAAGGAGTTTGTGTTATATAAGTCGTCCTTTATATCGCTCCTGTATTTCCTCAGAAATCATAACGGCGCCTTTACACATAAGGATCCGACAAAGAAACACTGAAAAACACAAATAGCAATAATCAAACGCCAATCAATCATCATTAATAATGGTAATAAACAGCAAAATAAATCCCATGTGAATCATGTTGAGGTGCACCCTCAGCCATCACATGGGATTTTTTTTAATCATACAACAGGATACCGTGTTCCTATGATATAATAACCGTTTTATGCTATTCTTCCGGATATATCTGCTGATCTATCCTGTATTCAAATTCTTCCTTCGGAAGCGGTCTGTCGAAGAAATAGCCCTGCGCTATATTGCAGTTATTTCTACGAAGCACCTCAAGCTGATCCATAGTCTCGACACCCTCGATAACACACTCAAGCCCCATATCCTGGGCAAGAGAGATAACGTGCTTGAACATAAGGTTGTCGATACTTCTTTCGTCGTTCGTATTTTTCGGAACGAAATTCTTATCAACCTTGAGTACATTCCATGGAATCTCGCGGATCAGATTGAGTGATGAGTAACCCATTCCGAAATCATCAACAGCTGTCCAGACACCCTGCTCCTGCAGTCCGCTTACGACTCTCTTCAGATCTCGGAAGAAAACATCTGTCGTGGTCTCTGTAAGCTCAATCTCGATATATTCATGAGGAACATTATTTCTGTCGATGATCTCCATAATGTGATCCAGAAGATCAACATCCACCAGATGCTTTCTTGACATATTTACCGATACACGGACAACCTCCCTGCCTTCATCCAGCCATCTGCGGATATCCCTGCAGACGTGATCCAGCATATAGAAATCCAGCTCGCAGATATCGTTATTTATCTCAAGAATCGGGATAAATTCCATCGGAGGAACGATCTTGCCCTTCTTCATCCAGCGGCAGAGAGCCTCTGCTCCAACAAGCTTTTTGGTGACAATATCGACCTTCGGCTGATAATAAACAAGGAATTCTTCTTTCTCCAGACCCTTCTTATATTCGGTCTGAACCTTCTTGACACGGTCCTTCTCGGCCTTCATCTTATCGTCATAAATAACGATGGCTCCTTCTGTCTCACGCTTAGCTGCATTGCCCGCGATCATGATCTTGTCCATGATGTCGCCCGGGCTCTTCATCATAAAAGGATTCGGAAGCATATAGATACCTGCCGCCGCCGATACCCTTACAGACTTTTCACCGGCTTCATCATAAGGAACATTTGTGCCGGAAAGAAGTTCAAAAACCTCTCTCTTAACCTTACGGTCAAATATACCAATATATTTATCACCACCCAGACGGATGATTATGCCTGTATCACCTATAGCCTTCTCAACCATATGGTAGAAGTTACGTAAAACAGCGTCTCCGTTCTTACGCCCTATCTCCTGATTAACTATACCAAAATTGTGCAGATCAAAATGGAAAGCAATCTTTCCTCCCAGGCGGTTCTCTGAATTGGCTATATCCAGATAACGGGCAAAAGCACGGAAATTACGAAAACCCTCGATATCATGAAAACCGAAATCCTCAACTGTTCTGATGAGGCGCTTACGACTGACGAAGCCGATAATTATTCTGAACAGGGTGTCAAGCTGTTCCATCTCCTCGCCGGTCCATTCTTCATCATTATCCTCAACATAGAGAGTTCCTATGATGACCGCTTTGGTTTGTGATACGATACGAAGATGATAAAGTAT
>DOVL01000082.1:8428-8559 GCA_003520105.1 Lachnospiraceae bacterium
TCGCCCTTTCCATTATCGAAATCACAGAAAACCTCGCCCTGTTTCATCATTTCCATCCTCGGTGTACGGTAAAACTCCGTAACTCCCTTGGCAAGTCTGTAATGACGACATATATCAGCTATCAGCACCTT
>DOVL01000290.1:0-10641 GCA_003520105.1 Lachnospiraceae bacterium
GTAAGAATTCGGAAATGCAGCTTCCTAAAAAGAAGAGCTATCAAGTGCTTGCAGCGATAGCGGTATCTCTGATTATGATACCGTGTGCGATCGTTGTAGGGTACATAAGCTTTGTTATGACGGAAGCACTTATTGAAGCTGATAACCCGGGAGGTGGAATGCTTTTCGAGATGCAGATACTTTCTGCTTTCTCAATGATATTCGGTATCCTGGTGATATTCAGCGTTCTTTTTTTCTCTTCGGACAGGGAGCATCTGGTAACCCTACCGATTCCGAGTCATCACCTGATGCTCGGTAAATTCTTCTATGCATTTATAGCAGAGAGTATCATGGAATTCCTCGTACTGATTGCGGTTTTTGTGGGATATCTGGTAGCGGTCGGCAAGAATCTCGGACTCGCTAAAGCACTGAATCCGATATCGCTTCTGTCATCTGTTACAGGCGTTTTTCTGATACCGCTCGTTCCGATGATATACTCGGCAATCTTCAGCCTGATACTCATGGCGGCTCTCAGCCGTGTTAAGAGTATAAAGCTTTTCTACAGAACATCAACTCTGTTTCTCTTGCTTTTAGCAGCGCTCTTTATCTACTCCCTGCGCAGCATGGGCGAAGTAAATATGGAGAACTATGTGGAGTCGCTCGGAGGCGGAGAGAATGTATTTCTTGATACTCTGAATATTATATTTTTCCCTGTGCCTTGGCTCGGAGAAGCGATCAGCAGGGGAAGCATACTGTATTTTCTTTTGTATCTGGCCGGAAATATAGCTCTGGTCGGAATCCTCTACCTGCTCGGTAAGGCGCTTTATCAGAAGGGACTCTATACTGCAGCGGCTCTCGGGACAGTAAAGAAGCAGAGAGTAAGAGACAAGGATATCGAGACATCATCGCATTTTAAGGCGTGTCTTAGGAAAGAGCTGAGAGTTATACTTCGTACTAAGGCTTTCGCGGCAAATACGGCCTTTATCAATCTGATATGGCCGGTCGGAACCTTCCTGCTGTTTCATTTCACGAAGGATAAGGGTGCGATAAAGTCCTTTATCAGGATGTACGGAATGGGCAAGGAACGCGCGGAAATGATACTGCTCATGGTGGTTGTATCGATAGCCTTTCTTGCAACAGCGCTCAACTCTGTGGCGTCTACTTCCTTTACGAGAGAAGGACGGCACCTTGATCTGATCAAATTCATACCGGTTCCGTACAGGATACAGATGCTAGCCAAAGCAACGGTCAGCTTCATCTTCACTTATCCGGTACTTGTCGCAACTGATGTGATAATATGCATCTACGTACATGTTCCGGTATCCACGGGAATACTGTTCGCACTTCTGATGCTGGCGGCACATGTGATATCGATAATAGTCGGAATGAGCCTTGACAGCTCATCGCCTTATACAGAATGGGATGACGAATACAGCGCCCTTCGTGGCAATCTGAATGTCTTCTTTAATATGGCTATTATGATGCTTCTGTCGATAATCGTAATACTTCTGGGACTGCTCCTATACGAGCTTCTGGTGCTTCCTGTGACCGTGTTTTATATCGCACTCAGTGTTATACTCTTCGGAGCAGCGATAAGGATAGTCATGGTCTGGCCGGATGCGATAATAGAGAATATGAAGAATCTGGGACAGTAAATGATTTAAGACAATAATTCATAAAAAGTACCCCTCCGGTTGTATTTCACCTACAATCGAAGAGGTACTTTTTTGATGATTGAACAATGATATTAAAAATGAATTCAATCTAAAGAAGAACATGTATAATTATCTGAGAAGATAATTACAAAAGTGCCTTCAGCTCATCTATAGAGAAGGTATAATCTGTATTGCAGAATTCACAGTGAAGATTAACCGGCTGGCCGTCATCGATCATTGACTGAAGTTCCTTCTTGCCGACACTGATCAGAGCTTTCTTCACACGGTCACGGCTGCAGTTGCACTTGTAAGCAGTAGGGATGACCTCATCAACGGTAACACCTCCACCGATGATAGAATTTACCATTGAAGCAAGCTTATACACGGTTTCCGATACTTCAGGGCTTGCAGTTTCTCCGCTGTTTTCATTAGCAATTATGATGCCACCGTTTTCTTTATTCTTGGTTTCGGTCTTGCCATCGTTTGACTGATTCAGGAATCGGATGTTACCTGACGCTCCGTGGGCATCGGCTGTATTTCCGCTGAGATAATCGGTTACGGAAGAGAAGGCGGCGAGGCCTTTTTCAATCTGTGAGATGGTTTCGTCGGATGCAAATGGCATAAGCTGGATTATAAAACCGCCGGCCTGTGAAACTGTATTATCAGCATTCATGAGAACGCCGAGTCCGACTGAGGTTGGTATCTGTTCACTGGTTGCAAAATAGTAGGTAAGGTCCTCGGCAATCTCGCCTGTTACAAGGTTGGTCTGACCTACATATGGCTCCTTCAGACCTGCATCTCTGATCACGCGAAGGAAGCCGTCGCCGATAGCATCACCGACATTCAGATGACCTTCAAGATTTGGAGGAAGGTCAACTACCGGAACTGCGATGATACCCTTGACATTTGCCTTGCTGTCGGCTGTTACCGTAAGCTTCCTGGCAGGACCGGTTCCCTCGATTGTGAGAGTGAGCATATCTGTTTCGTTCTTGGCCATGGTGCCCATCATTGCACCTGCCGTAAGGAGACGTCCGAGTGCGGCGGTGCATATCGGACTGGTATTATGGATGGTTCTTGCTTTCTCGACAAGCTCCTTTGAATATGCTGCAAAAAAACGTACTTCATTGTTGGCTGATCGGCCTTTTATAATTATATCTGACATGGCTTTCTCCGTTTATTATTAATTCTGATTGTTTTTCGTTCCTCTTCTGAACTGTTGATTATTATTTCTGATCTGTTAAATGATTACTCTCTCTGTTTCTGAGTGATTACTTCCCCCGCTCCTGCGCAATAACGTAAATACGGTCTGTCTCATCATCCGGCGCATCTTCCGTGAAAGCATTATAAGCCGTGATGAATCGCATACCTGAATCCTCTATAAGTTTCTTTACAGTGTCAAGAGTATAGGCTTTCTGAATATGCATCTCGTTATGACGGCGGTAGAGATTTCCGTCGCTGGTTGTACTGTCTGAACTGCAACCGGATTCTCCCTTATCTGTGTAATTGGTATTATCTATATTTTCACGTATAAAAAGTGAGAGCGAAAGCTCGTTTATTTCACTGTCCTCATCAAAAAAGTTATCCCAGATAAAACTGATATCGTCTCTGTCCTCGGCGATGGTTGACTCACCGACCGTATCCCTGTAGTAGTGAAGAGTATTGAAATCAAATATGAAAACTCCGCCCGGGTCGAGGTAATTGTTTACAAGCTTAAATACGGTCAGAAGGTCCTCTTCATCGGTTATATAGTTGATGGAGTCACATAAGCTTACAACGGCCCTGACGGTTCCGTAAAGCTCAAATTCACGCATGTCCTGGCATAGATAGAGGGATGAACTGTCGGCAACCTCTTTTTTTGCACGGGCTATATCCAGCATTTCGGCTGAATTGTCGATGCCGATCATATCATAACCCTGCGCCGCGAGACGCTCGGTCACACTTCCGGTGCCGCAGCCAAGCTCTGCTATAAGTCCGTTATCGATATTATATTTTCTGAGAAGCTTTGTCAGGTAGGCTGTCCATTCATCGTATGGAATATTGTCCATGAGACGGTCATAAACTGCCGCAAAGCTTGAATACATATCTTCCAAGGAAGTGTCCTCCTATGCTATCATATTACCCTCTGTTGCTCCGGTTAGTATAACATATTGCAGCCTGAATAAACAATAACGAAATGTATGTTTTACGAGGTGTAAAACACAGCCGTAAAGAGGTATATTTTCTTGAAAAAAAGTGCCGAAAATGGTATTCTGAAATAGTAGGTGTCTATGTTTTTTGGGGGAGATTATATGCTGGATTATTCTTTTAGTCTGGGGGTGGCTGTAGCTACACTCCTTATCTGCGTAGTCAATCTCATATATACCTTCATTCAGGGGCGTACGGACAAGGTTCAGAACAAAATATTTATAACGATCCTGCTGATACTTACAGTGAATTCAATAACAGGTATTGTTACAGGAATCTACAGTTCAAATTTTGTGCTCAGAGAGTATGCTCCGAAAGCCTTAAGGTTCAGCAGATATGTGTATTTTATTACTCATACTGCTCTGTGTCCTATGTTCTTTTACTATGTCTCAAATGTCAGCTTTGTTTCCACACGTCTTGTAAGTACAAGGATGAAGCTGATTTCAATCCCGTTTTTATTAACTGAATTACTTGCTCTCACCAATCCGCTCACTCATTTTGTGTGGACGATTGAAAAGGACAATTCCTTCCATCGTGGCTGGGGCGAATATGCTATTTATGTAGCTGCACTTTTTTACTATCTGCTTGCGTTTAACATTCTAACAAGCTCCTGGAAGGTTATTTCCGATAAGAGAAAAACCGCTCTGATATTTTTCTTCGTGCTCGTTGCGATAGGTGTCATCCTTCAGCTTGTTGAGAAAAAGCTTAAGGTTGAAGTGCTTGCTGAGGCTGTCGGCTTTACCGGAGTAATGATGTCGGTTGAGAATGAGGATGACCGTATGGATATCGGAATGGGATTCTACAACAGGTCGGCGCTCAATCTCGATATAGGAGGATGTCTGATCCACAACAGAAAGCTGAGCGTTATTATAATACGTGTAAATAATTACGAACTGATCAACAGGCTGGTCGGTAACGGTGAGACAAACGTTATTTCAGATATTGTTTCCGATTATCTGAAATCAATAGTTAAAAGATATAATATCTATGTTCCGGACAAGGATACCTTTGTACTGACTCTGTATGGTTCGGCCCGTAGGGATGCTGAGCGTATAGCGTACGACATACAGGGTAGGTTTGAGGATACGTGGGACTATAATGATTATGTTATTCAGCTTGATACCACAATGATGCTTGCTGAGATACCGGGGCAGATCAATTCGGCATCAGAGCTTTTCTATATGATCGACAACCCTGTTCCCGAAAGTAAGGACAGAGGCCTTCTTAAAGGTGATGATCTGAATTTTATCATGAGAAGGCAGGCAGTGGAGAACGCTCTTGCGAGAGGGTTTGCTGAGAACAGCTATGAGGTATATTTCCAGCCGACTCATCATCTGGACGGAAAGCTTCACGGTGCGGAGGCTTTGATACGTATGCACGACAGCGTGCTCGGCAATCTCTATCCGGATGAGTTTATTCCGATTGCTGAGCATAATGGGCTGGTAGATGATATCGATGATTTCGTTCTCGAGCAGGTATGCCGCTTTATCAAGACAGGCGTTCCGGAGAGGTGCGGAATCGACAATATCAATGTTAATCTTTCGGTTATTCAGTGTATGCGTCCGAGATTTGTTGAGAGTATAAATGCGATCGTCGACAAGTATGAGGTTAACAAGAAGCTGATCAATTTCGAGATTACCGAGACAATTGCGGCGTGCGATTATGACAGACTGGCAAATATTATCCATAGGCTGAAATCGGACGGATTTATGTTTTCTATGGATGATTACGGTACCGGATACTCAAATGTGAGCGCTGTATTTTCTCTTGATCTGGATGTTATCAAGATTGATAAGAGTATACTCTGGGGAGCGGAAACCAGCGAACTGGGTATGGTCATTCTGGAAAATACGATCAGGATGATCCGGCAGATGAAGAAGAAAATACTGGTTGAGGGAGTCGAGACGAGTAAGCAGATCGAACTGCTTAAGAAACTGGGTGTGGACTTCCTTCAGGGCTTTTATTTCTCAAAGCCGATACCGGAGGATGAGTTTATAAAGTATATTATTAAGTGTTGAGAGTCTGCATCGAAGGAGGTATTGTGGAAGCCTTGCAAATGTACGATCATAAATTGAGGAGGTTAAGGGTATGTTAGCAAAGACTAGGGTTACAGAGGTTCAGGTTTACAGGAGGAGTGCAACAGTTACAAGAAGTGGCGAGGTTTCGCTTGTTGCCGGAAGAAATATAATATATGTCGGCGGTATTACAGGAAGTGCTGATACGGACAATTTCAGACTGAAATTTCCGGAGAATATCAAGGCGATAAATATACAGGTTGTAGGGACCGAAAACGTTAAGGAAGATATAACGAAGGAATCGGAAGAGATAAAGAAAAAGGTTGCGGAGATCGGATATCAGATCGAAACGACCGGATACATGATAGAACTGAGAAAACAGAACAGTAATTTCGAGTCCAGAACGAATATTTCAATCGAGGAGCAGGAGAAGGTCATGACCGCACTCCCTGAAGTCCTTCTTGAACTTCACAAGAAGCTTGATGAACTTGAGGCTGAGAAAGAGAAGCTGCAGGAGAAGTACGAGAAGGCTGTTAAGGAAGAGAGTAAGCCTATTGTAATGGCTGAGATTGTTGCGGCAGAGGAAGGAACGGTTCCGTTCATTCTTCAGTATCAGGAGCATAACTGCTGGTGGAATCCGAAATATGAGATACGCTATTCGAGCGATACAGATCCGCTGGAGGTTGATATGAAGGCGGAGATCAGACAGACCTCAGGAGAAGACTGGAAGCAGGTTAAGGTTACGCTTTACACAGGCAATCCGTCTGTTTCAAGTGATCTTCCGGTGATGAAGTCTGTACAGCTTTCGCTTATTGAACCGCCTAAGCCTCGTGTACGTGCAAAGGGCGTAGGAATGATGGCTATGCGGGCTGCCGTAGACGAAGAATGCTGTGAGGATGCATGTGCACCGGAAGGCATGATGATGGGCGCTGCAATGAATATGCAGGCAGTTATGATGGATAGTGCAGAATCGGTTGAAGAGGAGACCATGACGGCATATATCCTTCCAAATGCAAGAGACATCCTGAGCGATGCCGACGGAAATATCGCAGAGCTCCGAAACTTTTCGGTTAAGGCAGTGTACCATGTGCTTTCGATTCCGTCAGTTGACTCCGACAGCTATCTGACTGCCGAGATCGTTGCTTCAGAATGGCCGCTTCCACCTGCAGATGCATCGGTATATTTAAGAGATACCTTTGCGGGAGAGGTTTATGTTGATGCGGATGCAGACACGGATCTTCTTACACTTTCGCTCGGCAAGGACGAGAGACTTACCGTTATCCGTACAGAAAGTCCGAAGAAGACGCAGGATACCTTCCTGAAGGGTACAAAGAAACAGTCCTGCAAGACTGAAATACGTCTCGTAAATACATCGTCAGATACGGTCAGCGTTCTGCTTAAGGATCAGCTTCCTGTTTCAACCGACAAATCTATAACGGTTGAACCTGCCCAGCTTTCCGATGCCGTTCTTGATGAGGAGACCGGTGAGCTTAAGTGGGAACTCAAGGCTGAGCCTGAGAAGACGGTTATATTTAATGTTGAATATACAGTTTCGTGGCCGAAGGACAAGAGACTGTATGAGAACAGAGTCATTAAAAATGCCAAGACAAAATTCTGTCCGGGCTGTGGCAGACCTGTCGCGGGAAGGTTCTGTCCGGAGTGCGGTTCGGAAGTTAAGTGATCATGAAGAAAAACAGTATTTTTGGAAAATTTATAGATAGATCGACACTGGCTGTTTATTCGCTCTTTTCCGGAAAACTCAAGAAGGAGATGATAGATGAGCAGTATGCTGTCAATAAAGAGGCATGGAAGGAGTATCTTGCCCAAAATAAGATTACCGGTGAAAGAGATGTTTTAAGCGATTCGGATGCGTCCGGTGAGTATGGAGTCGGAAATGGTTTTATGCTTATTGAGGATCAGACGAAGCTGACAGCATTTCGCTATGGTACCAATAAGGGACGGATCGGTAAGAAGCTCTTTGACGGTAAGAAAATGACCGGTGCGGATAATACCTGTGAGGTTATAGCGGTTTATAATGCGATGCATTTTCTTGCTTCGCAGGGCAGTCATGATGGTGATGCGACCGGTGGTAATGTCGGTACGGACAGTGGTAATGTCGGTGCTGATGGTGATAAGCATAGCAGAAAAACTCTGCCGGGTTTTCCGGAGCTGCTCAGGACATTCTCAAAGAAGGGAATAGCATACAAGGGTATGTTTGGTACGAATCCGAAGGCTCTGAAGAACTATCTGATCCGTAAGGGCTACAAGGTCGAAGAGCTAAAGGTTTCCGAACTAAAAAAAGGGAACTGTAAGAGGGTTGAGAAGGAGTACAAGGCTTTTATTCTTACAACCTTCAATGAAGTACATAATCCGTTTTCAATGGTTCATACGATGTGCGTGACACGAGAAGATGGGGCAAATATTTCCGACAAAGTGATGAAGGATATGTCGCAAGATAAAGGTGATATGATTGATCATAGTTCAGAAGGATATGTATTTCAGCTTCATAACGATTATGAAGGAAGTAAGACTTATCCGACACTCTATGATGCGATTACCGGTTATAATAACGGTAAGGGTAATCCTATAACTCTTCTGTGCATAAGTGCGGAGTGATTGTTTATAGATGATCTTTAGGGAGGTATAAAAATGAAGTATTGTATATATTGTGGGACTCAGTTGGTAGATGAGGCGGTTTTCTGCAGTTCGTGCGGAAAGAGCCAGACCGATGCATCTCAGCCACAGCAATCACAGCTTGAGCATCAGCAGTCGACACAACAATCACAACAGGCACAACAGCAAGTGTACCAAACACAGATGCAGCAGGCATATCCACAAAATAACATAGTTGATCCTGCTCAACAGTATATTTCTCCACAGGGATATATGCATCCGGGTAAGTTGTATGGACAGTCACAGATGGATGCTAATTCTGCCGGGTACATGGCACAGCAGGCGGCGCAGCAGGATATCGGAGAAAAAGCAAAAAAGAGTAAGAAGAAGATAATCATCCCGATCGTGGCGGCAGCGGTAGTTGTGATAGGAGTTGTTCTGTTTTTCCTGCTAAAGGGCGGAGGGAAAGAAAGCAAAGAAAAGAACGAGGCTCTGGACAGGTTCTTCGAGGCGGTAGAAAGGATGGATCTTACCGCGATTAACGATGCCTGTTATCCTGAAGGATCATCGGCTTGGGAGAATGTAAGACCTGATGGTATATTCATTCGTAATATTTATGGTTTGACAATGGGGGCTTATATTAGCGGATCTGACAGGCTCAGATCGGATATGGATCTCTATGATATGTATATTAAGTCTTATGGTTTTGATTCGGTCAAAGATGGTGGATCAGAAGAAAGAGCTGAGGTTTTTAATGATATTGACAATTTTAAAAAAGCATTTTCTGATTTCAGGATCAGCTATGATCTGGTTAGGATTATTGACTCTGATAAGGTTGTTTTTAAGGAGGGTCCTTCACCTAATTCTGCGGTTGTTGATTCGTGTGAATGGATGGAGAGTCATCTGAACAAGAAAAGTGAGGACGGGGCAACAGGGAATTACATTAAAGTTACTGATATTAAGGTTGCCATAATTAGAATTCACTGGAGCTATGGCGATAAGAAATACGGTTATGATGAAAAGTGGTGGGATAACGACAAATTCATCGGATTTATCTCTGATAATTATGGTGAATGGACCGACTTGCCGGCTTCAAGAAAAAGATTTGAAAGAGTTGATCTTCGAAAATATGATGATCTTATCGAGTATATGGATGATGCAGAATATGAATATATACTCTATAAGTCAGATGGTGAGTGGTATGTTTTTCCTGAGAGAATAACAGCGCCGGGGGGATTAGCTTCCCAAATTGCCATAGAGTACTGATCGGAAAAAGCAAACCGGGCGGCCGTGAGGCCGCCCGATCTGTTTTGTGGGGGTGCATTGAATTATAAAAAGGGGTGTATTGGTAAATAGCAGTTAACTGCTATTAAAAACTGTATTTAACTGTTATCTTACAGTGTGTTTATAAATCTCTTGAAGGCTTCCGTGCCTGCGTCGTCATGCTTATAAACGCCTGCACATTCAAGAACCTTAGAGAATACAAGTCCGATCTCCTTCTGAACTGCTTTGTGGAGCTCTGTAGGATCGGTGAGTGTAGCTTTGTCGTATTTTGTGATCCACTCAGCTGTCCAGCCGGCATGCTTTGAAAGTGTCTCGTCATCCTTAAGGAGGGCGATATCCTTACCTGCTAAGATGTGAGCCTCAAGAGCTTCCATCTCCTTCTTGAGTCTTGCAGGAAGGATGGCAAGTCCCATAACCTCGATGAGACCTATATTTTCCTTCTTGATATGATGGTACTCAGCATGAGGATGGTAAACACCCATCGGATGCTCTTCGGTTGTTATATTGTTACGAAGGGCGAGGTCGAGTACGTAGCGACCGTTCTCGAAACGAGCGATAGGAGTGATAGTATTGTGAGGAGTACCATCGGTTTCTGCAAAGATAAATGCTTCCTCATCTGTGTAGCCTCTCCATGCTTTGAGTATCATGTCGGCAGCGTCTGCGATTTCTTCGGCGGACTCAGCCTTAAGTCTGATGACTGAAAGAGGCCATTTGATTATGCCTGCTTCAACATTCGGGTAATCCTTTAAGTTGAATTTATACTCGTAATCAGCTTTTGCCATTGCAAAGGTATAAGCTCCTCCCTGGAAATGGTCATGTGAGAGGATTGAACCTCCGACTATCGGAAGGTCTGCATTTGAACCTGCGGTATAATGCTGAAACTGTCCTACGAAGGAGAGAAGCTTCTGCAT
>DOVL01000290.1:10706-11319 GCA_003520105.1 Lachnospiraceae bacterium
GTCTCCTTGTTTATGATCATCGGTATATGCTTCTCATTCAGAATGATGCAGTGCTCGTTATAATAAACGTAAGGAGAATACTGAAGGAAATATTTCTCCCCGCATAACTCTATCGGAATGATGCGGTGATTCTGTCTTGCAGGATGATTGATATGTCCTGCATAGCCTTCATTCTCTGCGCAGAGGAGGCATTTCGGATAACCGGAAGCCTTAGCCTTGCCGGCAGCTGCTATGTCACGCGGATCCTTCTCAGGCTTTGAGAGGTTGATCGTTATATCAATATCGCCATATTCGGTAGGTGTCACCCACTTCTCATCCTTGGCAACACGCTCGGCACGAATATAGTTTGTAGCCTTGCTGAAGCTGTAGTAGAAGTTTGTTGCGGCAGTAGTGCTTTCTGCAAGCTTCTCTGCAAACTTTGCTCTTACAACCGAAGGAGCAGGAGTAATGCAGCCCATGATCTTGGTATCAAAGAGATCACGCTTATTAACCGTATCAAGCTCGGCAATCCCTGCCTCAGACGCATAATCTAAAATATCATCAAGGATTGTCTGTATGCTTCTCGTAGTCTCAGCCTTCGCAACAACCTCATCCTCATCAAAGTCATCAAGTC
>DOVL01000194.1 GCA_003520105.1 Lachnospiraceae bacterium
AGATCGAGTACAGACTTGACAAGGCAAATATCATCCACGTTCCTGTAGGAAAGGCTTCTTTCTCAGAGGGAGATATTGCTGATAACTTCAAGGCTCTTATGGGAGCTATCATCAAGGCTAAGCCATCAGCTGCTAAGGGACAGTATCTTAAGAGTGTAACAATCACTTCAACAATGGGCCCTGGCATCAAGCTTAACCCAGTTAAGTTCGCTGAGTAATTAAGAAATATACTAAGACCTCCTTGACCGGTTAATGGTTGATGAGGTCTTATTTTTTATGCTATATTTTGCTTATCCGTATGGTAATTTATTTGTATTTTTATATTGATTTTAATGTTGTATTTTAGTACAATATTACTAGCAAAAATTGTATATAATAGCTAAAAATATATACGGAAGGGGAGCGAATACATGGAAAAAGAACAGATCGAGAAGGAATTAATAGAACTTATAGGCGAAGTACTGCCGGAAATAGGTGATGATGTCAATCTGGATTCTCAGATAGAGCAGGAATATGGAGTAAATTCGATATCGATCATCAAGCTGATCGTTGCCGCTGAATCTAAATTTGGGGTGGAGTTCACGGATTACGAACTGGCTCTTGACAATTATTCCACATTCCGTAATTTTGCGGATCTTTTAAGCAAGAAGATCGATAGTCTTGACTAATAAGGAGGAGGCAGAATACTATGGCAAATATTAAGAAATTACCGGTTACTTATCCTATGATAACCTCGTGGCAGTGGCATGCTACACTTTTCTCAATCCTTTCAGATGATGAGAATGCAAAAAAGTGGATATTCAGTAATTATATCCAGCTGAGATGCTACAATATTCAGGAGATCTTTACAGGCGATGATATGCTTCTTGCAGATATCATGCCGGGCAGCAGCTCACTTAAAGAGTGTCCTTATCTTATTACATCGATCATGACAAAGGATCAGATTGAGAGCTATACCGGAAATATTATCGACTTCATAATCAAGACGATCGACCTTAACGGATATATCTATGGTGTATTTGATGAAGCAAGGATTCTCAGTGATTACGATGTTGATTACAAGTTCCCTCATGAGCTTTTCATCTATGGATATAACATGGATGAGGAAGTTTTCTATGTAGGAGATTTCACATTCAAGGATCATTATTCATATAATACAGTTTCCTTCGCAGATATTGAGAAAGGCTACAGTGTTATTACTGCAGGCGATGATCATATGTTTAAGGATGATTATAAGGGAACAAGAGGTCTCTATGTAATCTTCAAGAACAGTGATACACCTTACTATGATGTTGATCTTACATTTATCAGAGATACACTTCGTGAGTATCTTAATTCTGTTGATTCAAAGAATCATTTCAGAATGATGAGAAACCGTTTCACTGATACAACCTTTGGTGTGAATGTTTATGATCGTGTTCTCAACAGAATATATGAGCAGATGGATAAGGATGAGCCTGATTTCGATATAAGAGCACTTCATCTTATGTATGATCACAAGGTTCTTATGTATGAGAGAATCAAGTATCTCATGGCTAACGGTTACCTGGATTACAACGAAGATCTTATCAAGACTTACGCAGTGGTTGTTAAGAACCTTCTTGCGGCTCGTAACCTTCTCATCAAGATTTCTATCAACGGAAATGTCAGTGAGGCTCAGAAATTCAAATCATATTTTGCTATCGCAAAAGAAAAAGAACTTGGAGTTTTACTCGAAGTACTTGCAGAGCTTGACAGAAAGCTCAGCTAATTCAAAAAAGATTTTTAGCAGGCCGAGATTTTCTCGGCCTGTATATTTAGAAAATACAGGAGATGCATGGACATATGAAAAAAGCAGCCGCTAAAATTAAAAAATATAATACCGGGACATACATTATCGGGATTAGTGTATTTGCCCTTATAGCAATTTTAATTGTCATAATAGATTTTAACAGGCTGTTTACCAAACCTGAGAACCTTAACAAGAGAGTTAAGAACGGCTTCAAGCCTGCAGCAGGAGAATATGTTTCGATTGATATAAGACAGAAGGATATCAAGTATGGTTATGCTGAGGCTGATTACAAGCTTTATGGTGTAATACCTTCGGGCAGGGAGTATTATTACATCATTCAGCTCAGTAATGGCGGTTATATATCAGTTTCGGTAAGAAAAAAAATGGCTGCAAAGTTTGACAGTCTTCGCAAGAACGGTGGTGAAACCATAGTTTTAAAAGGCGTTCTTGAGAAAATGAATACCGAGATACAGGATTATTACAGCAGGACACTCAGTGCTTATGGAATAGGTGATGAAGGTGGTGTTACGATATATAATCTGACGGTAGACTCTACAGACAGTCTGTTCTCTGCATGGCTGCTGATTGGTATATCGATCGTATTTGCACTGTTTTTCACGCTTATGCTCGTGAGGTCGATAAGGTTTAAGAAGGAAAATAAAGACGGCGCCGTTGAACAGGATGACGCTGAGGAAGATGAATAATAACGGAGCGGCAGAAGAAATTCTGCCGCTATTTGCACGCGATGTTTGATAAAGTAATAATCGGAGGAAATTATGGCGGAGAAAACAATAATCGGAAAGAGAAAAGAAGCATACAGATCTGCGGAGAAGAAATTTAAGAGGGATCAGGAAGTAAAGAATGCCTTTACGGCACTTAATAAGGCTATCCCTGCGAGAAAAACCAAGACTGCCATGACTCCTGAGCAGATGGATAAGCTTCGTGATGAATATAAGAAAGTGATTGATGTGCTTTCTAAAAAGATGAAAAGTACCAAAGAGAAGATAATCGTTGATCCGAAGGTTCTTAAAAAGCCTGTTTCTAAAGAGGTTAGGGACAAACTGAACGCAGAATATGATTACATGGCTAAGATCAGAAAGACCATGAGCAAGGACCTGAAATATGTTGATCATTGTATTAAGGATAAAAAATATCCGACGGTCTCGCAGCTGTATGAGGGTTCAAGATCAGATCAGGCGACTGTTGATCTGTCAACGGCAAAGAGGTATGGACAGGGAATGAGTTCACGTTACAGAATAACTGTTCCTGGACCGGACAAAAAACCGGTGGAAGGTTTCTTTACCATATCACGGAAGGGCAAGAAATATGATGACAGGGTTGATGAATTAAGACGTCTGATAATCGACAAATACGGTGAAGATGCTATGGATTTCTTCAAGGGCAATGGTATGACAATGATAGATGTCCTTATGCGTTCAAACTCCTATTGCCGTGCGGCTATATTCAATAAGAGCAAACTGCAAATCAAAGGGCTTGACGTAGTTGATCTTAGTCTGGAGAGGGTCTATCTGAAGGATGTCATAATAAATATGAGTAAGGATAAGAAATACAAGGAGGTCCTTGACAGAAATACCGTTAGTAAGAGTCTGAAGGCTGTTGATACATATCTGAAAACACCTGAAAAATATAAGATTTTTATTGAGTGTTTCCATGGACTTGCAAAGCTTCGTAATTCCATGGGCATCAATGAAGAACTCGGGGTAAATAATCTGTCAAAGATTGATAAAAGAAATTCAGCTATGTCTATGGTTGCTGAAATGTTAGGGTGCAGCAATGTGATCGCGAAGTCCAAGAACCTTCATGTCAAGGATCCTAAGACCGGTAAGGTTACCATGGGAACCTTCATGAAGAAGGCGGAGGGAGTTGATTTCATCAGTACCGATCCTGAGGATATGGAGAAGTTTTCGAATCTTACACCTAACAAGGTTGAGGGAAATATTTGTCTCATAAAGGATATAGCCAATATTCAGATCAACGACTGGATATGTGGAAACGGTGACAGGCATATGGGAAATATGCTTTATAAGTTTGACGAAGCCGGAAGACTGACGGGAATTGTCGGTATTGATAATGATGCCAGTTTCGGAAAGAATAACCATGGCGTAATACTGAATGGCATAAACCTGAATAATCTGGGCATAATACCTAAGGATACCTATGACAGACTTTGTAATATGAATCCTGAAGAGTTTAAGGTAATGCTTTATGGATATGACCTGTCAAGTGCAGAGGTTAATAAGGCTGTTGAACGCCTGAATCAGTTAAAGAATAAGATTGAAGCTGATAAAGAGTATTTCAAGGACAAGCCTATGGGCTATACAGAAGAGGGCAGGATCAAGGTGGTTACCGAAGATGAGATGGGTATGCTTTCAATCGTTGGTGAACTTGGAAAGGCTATGCCTTATCCGTATATGAAGGGTAAGTCTCAGAATGGTGCGTATAACAATCTCTTCGGAATGGTGAGGCAGATAGCTACTCAGGGCTACGGCGCCGGGAAGTGTGTTCATGACCTCAGGAAAGAAGTTTATGACAGTATCAATGAAGTTAATGAAATCGGCAGGGAAGACTTTGGGGACCTTATTAAGAAGATGGATGAGTCACAGAGAAAGACTTATAAGCCGTCTGAACTTTTTATGACAATCAGGAATGCTCTGGATGATTGCAGCAGATTTGTCAAAATGACAGGAAACATTCTGGTTGATACAGATAAGTATGAATTCTTCAGGGCGAATAATGTAAATATAGATCAGCTTAGAGATAAACTTGCAACTGCGTCAACAACGTGTGATACATATCTCGCCGGCAAGAATAAGGCTGATATCGATAAGAAGTCTAAAACAAGCAATGCTTATATCAGATATAATCTTGTAGATGAGTCGAAGAAGAACATTCAGAAAATAATCAGTGCTCTCGACAGAATAGCCGATAAGAGTCAGAGGATGATCGATCAGAATGAAAAACGCCACGAGATGAATGATATATGCATGAAAGAAGAAACAAAGATTTATGCTGCTGTGCATGAGAAGAATATGCGACTTGCCAACGACGAGATATTGATGGCAGCAGCGAAGGAGAATCCGCAGAATAATGTGCAGAATAAGGGTGGTAAGAAGGTTGAAACTAAGGCGATGGGAAAGAACTAGATGAGTAACACGAGAAATAATATTTGAACATTATGTCCTTGCAGCACTGCTGTGGGGACATGATGAAAAATATAGTGTAAATTATTGAAGTATTATAAAATTAATACTTGACAGAATTCCAACTATGTTGTTATAATGACTTGGTTCGCTGAAAAGTGAGGATGTGCGTTTAGCTCAGCTGGATAGAGCGTTTGGCTACGGACCAAAAGGTCGGGGGTTCGAATCCTCTAACGCACGCTTATAAAAAACCTGTTGAAATGATTAAAAAACTGCTTGCATTTTGAGGGGCTATGTAATATAATCATTTTCGCTGTCACAGGTAATTAAATATTGGGCTATCG
>DOVL01000212.1 GCA_003520105.1 Lachnospiraceae bacterium
CGATAGGTTCTGGCCGCCGACGCCACATAGAGCTTAGTCTTCATCCTGCCCTCTATCTTAAAGGAATATATTCCCGCCTCGATCATCTCCGGAATATGCTCTATCATACAGAGATCCTTTGAGTTGAAGATGTAGGTTCCTCTCTCATCCTCCTCGATCGGCATATACTCGCCCGGACGATTTTCCTCAACCACAGCAAATTCTACATCCTGCTTCTCATTATTATTTTCAATCAACTGTCCGTTTGGCCGTTCAACCACCGTATATTTCCACCTGCAAGGATGAGTGCAGAGTCCTCGATTTGCATCGCGTCCCGCAAGGTAGCTTGACAGTAAGCACCTTCCTGAGTATGAAATACACATCGCGCCGTGCATAAAAGCCTCGATCTCCAGATCCTCCGGAATATTCTGCCTTATCTCAGCGATTTCCTTAAGAGATAGTTCTCTGGCGCAGACAACTCTCTTCGCACCCATCTTGTACCAGAACTTAAAAGTTTCATAATTGGTATTATTCGCCTGCGTACTCACATGAAGTTCCATCTCCGGCATATGTTCCTTTGCAAGCATAAAAAGTCCGGGATCGGATATCAGCACCGCATCAAGTCCGATATCTCTGATTTCATCAAAATATGCTCCGACAGCCTTGATATCATCGTTGTGTGCGAAAATATTGACCGTCAGGTAAACCTTCACACCATTCTCGTGAGCATATTTAATCCCCTGCTTCATGTCCTCAAGGCTGAAATTATCCGCCTTCGCCCTGAGTCCGAAACGCTGTCCGCCGATATACACCGCATCAGCGCCATACTGAACGGCAGTAACCAAAGTATCCAGACCGCCTGCCGGAAGCAGTAGTTCAACTTTTTTCTTATTATCTTCTGTCATTTATTATCATCCTTCCAAATCGAATCAAATCATACTGTAATCATCAGCCAATCATTAATCACACCACATCCGTTATTCCGCGATCGGTGAAATAAAACTACATAATCCTGACCGAAACCGACATACCGTCACCGACAGACAGAAGCGCCGTATCAAGCCTCTCATCATCTTTAAGTTCTTTCAGAAAAGCCCTCATCCTGTCATGTATCGTCCTGTCTCTCTTCTCAACAAGAAAATGCGATTCAAGTATCTCCCCGCCGGCAAGTATATTATCGCATATGATAATACTTCCCTTCCGTGTCAGCCTCATCGCTTCTTCAAAATAATTTCCGTACTGAGCCTTCGCAGCATCAATAAAAACCATATCAAACCGACCGTATTCTTCAACAGTCATCCTCTTCATCACTTCATAAGCATCCCCTCTGAGAAGCTTTATATTTCTCTTCTCTCCGAGACACTTATCGAAATTAGCCTCAGCCTCGTCAGCCCTTGCCTCATCCAGTTCTATCGTGATTATTTCTCTACCCTCGAAATCATTATCCTCACGGCAATCATGTTCGGCAATAATACCGGTATTACCATCTCGACCCTCACGCTCATCATGTCCGACAAAAGCACCGGCATCACTGTCCCCATCTTCGCCATCGTAAACGCGCTTATTCATAATACTATCCATAAACAGTGCCGAATACCCGACAGCCGTTCCGACCTCAAGTATCCTCTTTGGTGCTGTAATAAGAATAAGGAGCCTTAGCAGCTCCTTAGTATTTCTTCGTATTACCGGAACACCCCGCTTCTCCGCATCCTCATATATTTCCTTCAGTCTTCCGGAATCATCCTTCACATAAGACTCAAGGAACGAATTGATCCTCTCAAAATCCATGATTAACCCCATTCATAATTCATCGACCAAACATTCCATAACCAGATGATTAATCTCTCACCTGTTAAACATTCCATAACCGGATGATTCATACCACGTACAATCTAATCCAAAAAAATCAGTCATCGGAACCATCGCCGTCATCTTTATCATCCTTGCTGTCTTTATCCCGGTCACTGCTTCCGGACCCGTTGTTCGTTTTCACAGTCTTGGCAGGATCCTTTCCTCTCAGCACGTCTATGATCGTATTGTAACTCATCGAAGCACTCAGCCTGTAATTGCCCGGCTTGATCTCATTACCGTATTTACCAAGAGTAAGCTTTGCCGCCATAACATACTTATTTTTGATGACTCCGGCCTTGTAAACAGCCTTGGCGATATCCATGCTCGACGCGTCCTTCTTTATCTCAACCGTAACATAGGTTACAGCTCCCGGATCCTTCGCAGAGTCACTAAATACATTGTATGAGAAGTCAAAAGATATCGAGAAACTCCTCACTATAAAATACACGATAAGAACATCTATGAAAAGCGTCAATGTATAGACCATTGCCGATTTCAGTGTCCTCTCCGCTCTTTTTCCCATACTTTTCTTCACACGTGCCATTTACTTTCCCTCATCAAGATAATCAAATCTTATTCCGTCCGCCGTTATATCCAGCATATTTCTGAGAAGCCTGCATAAAGCGCTCTCAGCTCTTATATATTCGTTAACGATCGAGTTATGAAGCAGCTCATCGTTTTCCGCATACAGTCTCTCGGTTTCTTCATATGCATTGTTGCTGTATTCCTGAATCTCCCTGTTTCTTGCATAGAGATCACGCAATTTCCTCTCAAGATCCTCATTTCTCCTAAGATTCTTCCTCGCACTCACAAACTTCTTATACTCCTTGGATTCAAGCAGCATACTGTTCAGTTTTTTGCATTCTTGAAGCAGTTCATCCATATCATCACCTGCAAAATACGCCATCAATCAATCCCTGTCGATCATCGTCGCCATCCGCCATTCACCAGCCGGTCAGCACAAGCCTCTTGATTTACACTTCGGAAATGATTGGCAGCACCATCGGACTCCTCTTGGTTCTCTTCCACAGGAACTCACCCAGAGAATCCCTTATAGCATTCTTAAGCTTGTTCCAGTCAGTAACACTCCTGCTCTGACACTCAGCTATAGTCTCCTCAACAACAACCCTGCAGTCTTCTATCAGTGACTCAGACTCTCTGACATAAACAAATCCTCTGGAAACAATATCCGGTCCGGCCATCACAAGTCCGCTTCCCTTCTCGAGAGTAAGTGCCACGATGATAAGTCCGTTTTCAGAAAGATGCTGTCTGTCTCGGAGAACAATATTTCCTACATCACCGACGCCAAGTCCATCAACCAGAACACCTGCCGCAGGAACGCTTCCCGCAACCTTAAATGTATCCTCGGACATTTCCAGAACATCACCGGTCTTAAGTATCTTGATATTTTCCTTAGGAATACCCATCTCATGAGCAAGCTCTGCATGGGTCTTCAGGTGTCTGTATTCTCCATGCACAGGGATCGCATATTTCGGTCTCGTCAGCGCATACATAAGCTTAAGTTCTTCCTGACACGCATGTCCTGAAACATGTGTATCCTGGTAAATAACCTTCGCACCCTTCATCTCAAGCTCATTGATAACTCTGTAAACCGACTTCTCATTTCCCGGAATCGGATGAGACGAGAAGACCACCAGGTCTCCCGGCTGTACCTTAATCTTGTTATGTATCGATCCGGCTATCCTTGAGAGAACAGCCATATCCTCGCCCTGACTTCCTGTAGTTATGTAAACCAACTTATTGTCCGGATAATCCTTGGCATTATCGATATCTATAAGAGTATTTTCAGGAATATTAATATATCCGAGTTCCGAAGCGATACTTATGATATTGACCATGCTTCGTCCTTCAACGATACACTTTCTGCCGTATTTATATGCAGAATTGATTATCTGCTGAACCCTGTCAACGTTACTTGCAAAGGTCGCAATTATCAGTCTTCTGTCTCTGTTATCATCAAATATATGATCCAGCGTCTTGCCAACAGTTTTCTCCGAAGGAGTAAAGCCCGGCCTCTCAACATTTGTCGAGTCAGCCATAAGAGCAAGCACGCCCTTCTTACCCAGCTCACCGAAACGCTGCAGATCGATAACTCCGCCATAAACAGGCGTATAATCAACCTTGAAATCTCCTGTATGAACTATAATTCCCGCAGGGGTAAATATAGCCAGCGCCGCTGAATCCGCGATACTATGATTGGTCCTGATAAACTCAACCCTGAAACAGCCGAGATTGATCGACTGTCCGTAGGAAACAACCTTCCTCTTTATATTATTTATCAGGTCATGCTCCTTAAGCTTATATTCGATAAGTCCCATCGTAAGCTTGGTAGCATAAATAGGCATGTTTATCTGTTTCTCAACATAAGGTATCGAGCCTATATGATCCTCATGTCCGTGAGTTACAACAAGTCCCTTAATCTTATCCTTGTTTTCAACCAGATAAGTAACATCCGGAATAACAAGGTCGATACCGAGCATTCCGTCATCAGGGAAGGACAGTCCGCAGTCAATCACTATGATGCTGTCCTCATATTCAATAGCCGTTATATTCATTCCGATCTGCTCAAGACCTCCAAGCGGAATGATCTTCACCGGCTTCACCTTTTTATTATTCAAAATCAAACCTCCAAGTCTATATCATCCAGCAGTTCGTTAAATACTTTTATCACTGCTGAAAGCTCTTCATCATCTTCGATCTCTTCATACGAAGCATACTCATCGCCTGTTGATGAGTTATCGCGGAGCACGAGAAAACTGCCCTCTTCTTCGTTTTCAGGGCTGTCGGTTAAAAGTATATAATTCTTACCCTGCAGCTTTGTATCTGCAATCACGGTGAATTCCTCTTCTCCGTCTTCTGTTTCAAATACGATCTTTTCCAATTTATCCATCCTCTATTTATCTGTCATCCGTCTCAACGGACCATTATTATATCGATAACGATATTTTTGTTAATCGATAAGATTAGCATCTGCTGAAAAAGAATCAGTTTATTCGGATTTCTCCTTACTTCTTCCGTCCAGATATGTCTGCAGTATTATAGCAGCCGCCATCTTGTCGATATGTTCCTTCCTTCCGGAAAGTGCAACACCGGTCTCTTCAAGTATCCTGTCCGCCTCAACGGTTGTCAGCCTTTCATCCACAAGAATAACAGGAAGCCCTGTCCTTCGTTCCAGCATCTCCCTGAACTCATCTGTAGCTGCAGCTCTTTCGCCGACCGTATTGTTCATATTCTTCGGATAGCCAAGTACTATCTCCTTAACATCCATTTCGGCTATGATCTCTTCGATCCTTGCAAGAGTCTTTCTGAGTTTATTTGCTTTTTCACGTACTATGGTCTCATACGGCTGCGCCGTCAGAAGAAGTTCATCCGAAAGCGCAACGCCGACCGTTTTGGTACCATAGTCAAGTCCCATACATCTCATCTTTTTACTTCAGCTTTGTCTCAATATAATTTTCCATAAGGACTTCGATGATCTCATCTCTTTCGGCCTTCATGATGAGACTTCTCGCACCCTTATAACTTGTGATATATGTAGGATCACCGCTCATGATATAACCGACGATCTGACTGACAGGATTATAGCCTTTCTCTGAAAGAGCTGCATAAACCTGCTCGATTATCTCCGGCACCTCAAGAGTGCTGTCCTTTACCAAATCAATGTCCTGTGTTCTCTGATTATACATTGTATCACATCCTCGCATGCAAAATCATTAAGTCTTGCTTAATTCACGTTTCTATACTTAATCAATTTATAATACTATATTATCACTAATAAATCAAGCGCTACGCCGAGCGCACCTTAAGTAAGAAATGAAAACGACAACTGGCCCTCTTCAGGCATGTCTCCAAGGATTCCGAGGCGGGCCATGGTCTCGACAACGGTTCGCGGAACCTTCGCCCTGTCACGAAGCTCTGCCTGTGAGAGAAATACTCCGTCCTTTGCAGCCTCCATAAGCTGAATAGCAGCCTTATCTCCCATTCCGTCAATTGACGAGAGACTCGGCATTATCTTGCCGTCGATTATCTGGAACTTCTTCGCATCAGCCTTATAAATATCAATAGGCATGAATTCAAAACCTCTGGCATACATTTCCTGTACTATTCTCATATCCTTGATACTGTCGGCATCCTTTGCGGTCTGATCCTTCTTGTCTATCTTTCGAAGCTCTGCCAGTTTTTTTTCAAGTATATCCCTACCCTGGCACATAACCTCATAGTTGAATGCATCGGCACGAATACTGAAAAATGCAGCATAATAAGCCAGCGGCATATATATTTTATAATATGCGATCCTCCATGCCATCATGACATAAGC
>DOVL01000046.1 GCA_003520105.1 Lachnospiraceae bacterium
CATACATCCTCGTACTTGGTGACAAGGAAGCAGAGGAAGGTACTGTTTCTATAAACATCAGAGGAAACAAGCAGGCAAATGGTGTTCCGCTTGAGAAGTTTGTTGAGATCTGCAGAAAGCAGAATACTGAATATACACTTGAGCTTGTTGAGGAGTTCTAATACCTGTTCCGTTATACGATAAATGGGGGATGACATGGGATTTGAATTGAAGAGTGATCCGGATGTTAATATTGATGAACTGGTCAGGACAGCCGGGGAGAAGGGATTCTTCTATGATGATTCCGGACCAAATGATTACGGTGAGATACTTCGGCTTTACCAGATTGGAAAGCAGCTGAATGACGAATATGAAATGCAGTATAACAATACCTTCGTCAGAGAGAAGGAAATAAGGAGTAATCTTAAACATGCCATTATATATCTGAGTATTTATGTTGGTATGTTTGTTCTGGATGAACTGGTGAAATTCGCATTCGGCCTGATTCCGGGTACGACAAATACTGCCAAAGGCTTTCTTGCGCTGCTTCATTATATACTGCTGTTAGGTATTGCGGTTGGTGCTGTTCTGGTAGCGGTGCCGTTCACCGTGAATCTTCTCAAACAGTATTATCTATACAAGATGCTTACCGATCCGACACCGAAACTGAATGATGACAGAGCAAAATATAAAGTCATCACACTGGCTGATGAAAGAAGATTTCTTCAGGGAAAGCTGGCTGAATATCAGAGGCTTTATGGTGCGATGGAAAAACTTGATAAAAGATGCAAAGGGATATTCTACAGTTATGAAAATAAAAAGCAGGCCGATGAACTCATGGCAAGCTTTGACAGAAAGACGATAGCCGATATGCATCGCTTCTCAAATGTCGAGGAATTCAGGGCAAAGAGCATCGCCGGTAAGGAAAGTATCAGTGCCTGGTGGATATTTATCGGTGCACTAATACCTTTGGTGATAGCTATATTCTCTATTGCCAACGGATTGGAGGAAACACATATAGCCGGATTTATGTGATGTTCGCAGCTGACGGGGACGATGAGCGATAAGCGGATTGGGATAGTATACGGAAACAAAAAATGAGAGGATTATGAAAAATGAAGGGATTTATTGACGGCGTAACAGAGGTCAATAATGCGATCAATGAAGAGGTCTGGGGCTGGCCGGCTCTGGTACTGCTTGCATTTGTTGGCATATTGATGACGGTTCTTACGAAGTTTTTCCAGATAACCCACTTTGGATACTGGATGAAGCATACGATAGGAGCCATATTTGGCGATAAACATGTAAGAAGCCATACTAAGGACAAGACCATATCTCAGTTCCAATCACTTTGTACCGCACTTGCGGCTACGGTCGGAACAGGAAATATAGTCGGTGTTGCAGGCGCAATCGCACTCGGTGGACCGGGAGCGGTATTCTGGATGTGGGTCATTGCATTCTTCGGAATGATGACAAACTACTCCGAAAACGTACTTGGTATCCTTTACAGAAGGAAGAACAAGGACGGTGAATGGAGCGGAGGTGCTATGTATTATCTCCGTGACGGTCTGGGAGCAAAGAAGAACTGCAAGAAGATCGGTGCCATCCTGGCTGTGCTTTTCTCATGCTTCTGCTTACTTGCTTCGTTCGGAATCGGAAATATGAGCCAGGTAAATGCCATGGTTTCAAACGTAAGGCATACAGTCAAGATCCCGCGTCTTGCAATCGGTATCTTCCTTTTTGTCGCAGTAGGTCTGGTTGTTGTCGGCGGAATCAAGAGAATTGCCACAATTACAGAGAAGCTTGTTCCTACAATGGTTATTCTCTTCCTTCTCGGAACCTTTGTTATAATCGGAATGAATATTGACGAGATTCCGGCTGTATTTGAGTCTATCTTCAAGGGTGCATTTAACCTGAAGAGTGCTGCAGGCGGAACGGTCGGATCAGGTATCGCACTTGCTATGGAGTGGGGTATGAAGAGAGGCGTTTTCTCAAATGAAGCAGGTCTCGGTTCTTCGGTAATGGTTCATTCGAGTTCAAATGTCAAGGAACCTGTAAGACAGGGTATGTGGGGTATCTTCGAAGTATTTGCTGATACTATCATTGTATGTACACTTACAGCTCTGACCATACTCAGCAGCGGTGCAGTTAATCTTGATACCGGTCTTCTTACAGCAAAGGGTGAAGAAGTCGGTAAGGATGCTCTGATGAGTTATGCTTTCGAGCAGCATTTCGGCAAGCCGGGTTCAGTATTTATCGCGATTGCGATCCTGCTCTTTGCTTATTCGACGGTTCTCGGCTGGAGCCACTATGGAACCAAGGCTTTCGAGTATCTCTTCGGAACAAGCAAGATCATGATCTATCGTATAATATTTGTTATTATCGTTCTTGCAGGATCAATGCTTGAGGCTCAGCTTGCGTGGGATATCTCTGATACCTTCAACGGACTTATGATGATACCTAACCTTATCGGTGTGCTGGTTCTGTCGCCGCAGGTTATGGAATGCACGAAGAACTATGTGGATCGAAAGTTCAAGCATAAGGATATAAAACCGATGCTGTCGATGTTCGAGGATGTAGAGGAGTCGCAGGAGACTCTCCCTGAAGAGAACTGATTTAATAGAAGATTAATCAAATATATTAGCCGCAGATGATATAATACACTTGGCGGCATGAAGTGAAACGCGCAGGATGCTTTGTCCTGCGTGTTTTTCGTGAGCGAGTCGTATTCTTGTGAAGCACGAGGCGTGAACAGGATTGACTGTAAGTATGTCACAATTATATTGAGGATAAAGACCGCATATGGTAAATTGAGTTGAGTAGTATTTTTGAGCAGGTGTAGGAAAATGAACAAGATATTTATAGTTGAAGATGAAAAGGCGATAAGGGACGAGCTTCTGACATTTCTGACCAATTCAGGTTATGAAGCGGAGGCACTGACAGATTTTAAGAATGCCAAGGCAGAGATCCTTGCTGCCGGTGCAGACCTTATTCTTATGGATATAAATATACCTTATATGAACGGCGAGGTCCTTCTGTCGGAGCTCAGGAGAGAGACAGATGTGCCTGTGATCATGGTGACAAGCAAGAATTCCGAGGTTGATGAGGTTCTTTCGATGAGCTA
>DOVL01000041.1 GCA_003520105.1 Lachnospiraceae bacterium
AAGCTGCTCCTTCTTGATGAGCCTTTTACCGCGCTTGATACTTTTCTCAGAGAGAGGACAAGACTTGAACTCTCTGGACTTTTGGGTGAACTTGGTAAGAGCTATATTCTCGTGAGTCATGACAGGGATGAAATATATCAGATGTGTGATTATCTTGTGCTTCTTGAGAAAGGGGAGGTGATCGCTGCAGGAATGACGGACGAAGTATTTATGAATCCGGGTACTGTTGCAGCGGCTAAACTGACCGGCTGTAAGAATATCAGCCGTTTCGAAAGGCTTTCTGATCACAAAGTGAGAGCGCTGGACTGGGGCGGTATCAGCCTGGTAACTGAAGCAAAGGTTACAGATGATGCCGGGTTTATCGGAATAAGAGCTCATGATTTTGAACCTGTTAATATTAGTGGAGTGGATGAGAATAACAATACGATCAACAATATAATTACGTGCGGCAAGGCGAGTGTAACCAAACTGCCTTTTGAATGGTATATAATGCTCGAGAATGGGCTTTGGTGGAAGAAGGAGAGGTCGCTTTATGAAGAGAGTGAGGAAACACTCATTCCGAATGAATTATATATTGATCCTGGGAAGATCATCATTCTAAAAGAATGATCTGTGGAAGACCATCATTCTAAAAGAATGAACAGTGTGAAATCATCATACTGATAAAATGATTCGGTCAAAATGAAAGTCATAGATATTATCAGCATCTGATGAAATGATCATCGGATAGCTATAAAAAAGTACATTTATTGTATCTAAAAGATATTATACGAGGAGGTAAAGGAATGAAGAGGAAAAGTATTTTAAAGAAAGGTTTTGCACTGGTACTGGCGCTTATTATTGTCCTTTCGGCAGTAGGCTGCGGTAAGAAGGACAAGAAGGATAATGGGGACGATGAGAAAGTTGAGATGATTATCTACGCGGCGGCATCTCTTACGGAATCGCTTGAGCAGATTGCGGAGAACTATAAGAAAGATCATCCAAATGTGACAATCGTATTTAACTTTGATTCATCAGGAACTCTTAAGACACAGATCGAAGAGGGGGCAGATTGCGACCTTTTCATTTCCGCTGCAAAGAAGCAGATGGATGCTCTCGACAATAATGCAGACGCTGAGAAGAATCCTGACGGAAACGACCTGATCGATTCGGACACGAGGATAGACCTTCTTGAAAATAAGGTTGTTCTTGCGGTTCCGGATGACAATAATAAAAATATAAACAGTTTTGATGATCTTGTTGCTCACCTTCAGGCTAAGGATATTCTGATGGCTATGGGTAACGAGGATGTGCCTGTCGGTCAGTATACACAGAAAATATTTGCATATTATGGACTCGATGAGGCAAAGCTTGCTTCGGATGGATTGATCTCTTACGGAAGCAACGTTAAAGAGGTTACCTCTCAGATCGGAGAGGGCGCAGTTGATTGCGGAGTTATTTATTCTACAGATGCTGCATCGGCAGGGCTGAAGATTGTTGATGAGGCTACCAAGGATATGTGTGGTCAGGTTATTTATCCTGCAGCTGTAACTAAGGATTCGAAGAACAAGGATGAAGCCAAGGCTTTTCTTGAGTATTTGAAGAGCGATGAGAGTAAGGCTGTATTCGAGAAAATTGGTTTTACCTGCATTCAGTAAAGCATATTGTTGAATCGATAAGGCGCATGATTATTGGTTGGTTGAATATAATAATAAATCCGATTAATGTATTGATTTATTGAATAGATAATATATCTGATCAAACGATTTTATTAAAGAAACTGTAAGGTTAAGAAATATGGATTATTATCCTCTGTGGAACTCCCTGCGAATCGCGGGAATAAGTACAATTATCATATTTATCATCGGTATTGCGGTGGCAAATCTGGTGACGTACCTTCCGAAATGGGCTAAGGGTACGCTTGACTGCATATTCACCTTGCCACTGGTACTTCCACCGACTGTTATCGGCTATCTGCTGCTTAGAATACTTGGGTCAAAGCGCGTTATAGGAAAAGCTTTTCTGTCGGTATTTGGTATAAAACTTACCATGAACTGGTGGTCGGCTATATTTGCTACGTCTGTGGTTATATTTCCGCTTATGTACAGGACTGCCAGAGGAGCGTTTGAAGCCTTTGACAAGAATCTTGAATGGGCCGGAAAATCGCTCGGACTCAGCAGGTCGTATATCTTCTTCAGAGTGAAGATGCCTTGCTGCAAGCAGGGGATAATCGCGGGCTGCGTTCTTGCTTTTGCCAGAGCACTGGGAGAGTACGGCGCAACATCGATGATAGCCGGCTATATTCCGGGCAGAACAGCTACGATATCAACCACGGTATATCAGCTGTGGCGAACCGGTAAGGATGATCTGGCGACAAAGTGGGTACTGATAAATATAGCTATTTCGGCTGTCGTGCTGATATCGATCAATATGATCGAGGATAAGAGCAGGACTGCAAAATATGATTGATAAATAAACGTGATCTGAGAATCGGTAAGTGTATTAATAAACGAATAATAAACGGCGTATAATACCGGACGAGTATGATTAGAGAAGGATAAACGATAAGATGAAATTAGCTTACGAGGAAGCAAAGAATAAGTTGATAGATAGTGTGAGTGTTACAACTGCTGAGACGGTTGATCTGGAAAAAAGCTATGGAAGAGTGCTTGCGGAGGATATAGTAGCCGCAGAGAACGTTCCGTCCTTCGACAGATCTCCTTATGATGGCTATGCTTTTCGTGCGGAGGATACAGCTATAGCGGATGATATGATTGACGGTCACGGGTCAGCGGTGGCTATATCAGAGAATGTACCGGGAATCGGAACAGATAGATCATCTGAGCGTTCGGGCGTAGTCCTTCGCGTGATTGAAAATATCCGCGCGGGCCAGCTTCCTGAGAAGAAGGTTGTTCCGGGGACGGCTGTGCGTCTTATGACAGGCGCGTGCCTTCCGGAAGGCGCGGATGCTATTTGCAAATACGAGGATACCGATTTTACCGACACAGAGGTTGTTTTAAAGAGAAAATACAAAACCGGAGAGAATGTGATCTATGCCGGAGAGGATATGAAGAAGGGACAGATTATTGCCAGAGCAGGTACGGTGATCGATGCCGGGCTTGCGGGCGCAATGGCTTCACTGGGTATAATATCTGTGCCTGTATATAAGCGGCTGCGCACAGGTTTGATTTCGACCGGTGATGAGGTTGCGGAACTCGGAGAAGAATTGAAGAAGGGGCAGATCCGTAATTCAAATCGTTATTCAATAAGTGCGGCACTGGAAAAGTATAATATAGACACTGTATATCTTGGACATGTTGATGACGATGAAGAAAGCATCATCAGGATGATAGAAAGAGGACTTAGGGAGTGTGACGTTCTGATCTCAACCGGAGGGGTTTCGGTTGGCGATTATGATCTTGTGATCTCTGCGATGAAGAAGGCGGGCCTGGATATTCTCTGTGACGGAGTGGTCATCAAGCCCGGAATGGCTTCGGCATATGGGGTAAAAGAAGGTAAGCTTATGCTGGCACTTTCGGGCAATCCTGCATCAAGCCTGACGAACCTCCAGTGCGTTTGTATGCCGGCACTCAGGAAGATGGCAGGATATTTAGACTATGATCATCGGCTGGTCGATATGAGAATATCGGAAGGTTATACGAATAAAAGCAGTAACACACGATTTCTCAGAGGAAAGCTTGGATATAGAGATGGTGAAGTCTGGCTTGAATATAGTTCATCTCAGGGAAACGTTGTTATAAGCAGTGCCATCGGATGCGATGCTTATGGAATCATTCCGCCGAAATCCGGACAAATTTTGGAAGGAAAGATGATCAAGGGCTTTCTGATCTGATGTTACTGATAATGATTTAATTATAGAGAAAAAAGATTTTTGTATATACAGATGATGTTAGATAAAATACTTGTGATATTTATGGATGATTCTGCAGGTTTGAGTTGTTTCTGTGAATCGAATTTGAAGAAGGTATGTATATGAGGAAGATAAAAACTGAGGAGGCGGTCGGACAGGCTCTCGCGCATGATGTGACTGCCATGTATGACGGCTTCAAGGGGGCACTTTTTAAAAGAGGACATATCATTGAGGAGAAGGATATACCTGCTTTGCTTGATATTGGCAAGAAGACTGTGTATGTCGGAGAGGCTGATGAGGGTCTCCTTCATGAAGAGGACTGTGCTGTCAGGCTTTCCGAGATGGTTCAGGTTCCGGGGGCACATTACACAGGCCCTTCGGAGGGAAAGGTTTTACTTATTTCCGACGTGCAGGGAATGCTGCGTGTCGATACTGAACTGCTTAAAGAAATAAATGGTATAGGAGACATAACGATCGCAACACTTCCGGATCATTACAGACTGGAAAAGGGGGCGGCGGTTGCGTCCATGAGGATAGTGCCTCTTTATACCGAGGAGGAGCAGATAAAGAAGGCCGAAGAACTTTGTACTGACAGGAAGCTTATCAGGATAATGCCATATAAAGACAAAAAGGCCGGTATTATCATTACAGGTTCTGAGGTTTATAACGGCAGGATCAGTGACAAGTTTGAACCGGTCATAAGAAAGAAGCTTGATTATTATCCGACGGAGATAGTAGATATAAAAATATGTGATGACGACAAAAAAATGATTGTCGAAGCGGCTCGTGAGCTGCTTGGTAAGGATGCGGACTTCCTTATTTTCACCGGAGGTATGTCGGTTGATCCGGATGATCTTACTCCGGGTGCAATCAGGAAACTCGGCGCGGATATAGTAAGTCACGGCGTGCCTGCTCAGCCGGGAAATATGACTCTGGTGGCTTATCTCGGAGATGTTCCGATACTCGGGGTTCCCGGTGCGGCAATATCACTTCCGACAACAATGCTTGATGTGATGCTTCCACAGATTTTTGCGGGAGAGAGATTTACTAAGAAGGAACTGATCGATCTGGGTGATGGCGGACTCTGCCAGAAATGCAGTCCGTGTCATTATCCGAATTGTACGTTTGGTAGATATTGATCATATTATGTGTATACATGCTAATGGTGATTGTGATTAAATGGTATTGATTGTTTTTGTGGATTATTACGTGGATATTGATGAAGGGTGAACGGTATGATTATAGGAATAGCCGGCTATTCGGGCGGCGGCAAGACAACTTTTATAGAAAAACTGATACCTGTTCTTAAGGGAAGAGGTTTTTCTGTGATGGTCATAAAACATGATATTCACGGCTTTCAGATGGATCATGAAGGTAAGGATACGTATCGTTTTACGGCGGCGGGAGCCGACAGAGTAATGATATCATCCGAACTGTCCGGTTTTGCAGAGACCTGTAAAAAGTCAAAGACACTAAGTAAGATGCTGCAGGGCGCAGCCGATATGGATATTGTTCTTGTTGAGGGCTTTAAGAGCGCGGATATACCAAGGCTTTATGTTATGACGAAAGGGAATGATTATCGTGAGCCGGATGATATGGATAAAGCGCTGGCTGTACTGACTGACGATGTTGAACAATTCTGTGAGTGTGACAAGCCTGTATTTTCGATTGATGATGTTGATGGAATTGCGGAGTTTATATTTAAAACTGCGTCAGTTAAGGATATGCCGTCGGTTGATGCGGGGCATTCCTTTTATGTAGAATACACACGGCTGGATGATAAGGCGGATGATGTGTCGAAAGAGAGAAAAAGTGATTTGGTGAAAGAAAACATGGTAAAAAAAGATTTTTCACATTTTGATGATGAAGGAAATGCGCGCATGGTTGATGTGGGCGCTAAGAATATAACAAGAAGAACTGCCACGGCAGCAGGAAGCGTTTTGATCAATAGAGAGACGCTGGAACTGATCAGAAGCGGTGGAGTCAAGAAGGGCGATGTTCTGACGGTTGCTCAGATTGCAGGAATCATGGGCGCAAAGAGGACACCGGATCTGATACCTATGTGCCATCCGGTAATAATTGATTCGGCTGATGTCAAGCTCAGACTTAATGAAGAGAAGGTCAGCGTGGATATTGAGGCAACTGTTTCATGCAGCGGACGAACCGGGGTTGAGATGGAGGCGCTTTGTGCCTGCAGTACAGCGGCACTTACGGTCATAGATATGTGTAAGAGCGTACAGCGAGATATGCGAATAACTGATATACGTCTGCTCCATAAAACCGGAGGTGTTCATGGAGAGTACCATGCTGAAGTTTGATAATGCTTCCGGGGTGAAGAATATGAGCAGTAGTGATAATGATAAAAACAACAATGTTACAAACATTGCGGTCGCTGTTATGGTTGGCGGTCAATCGAAGAGAATGGGAAGACCGAAGGAATCGGTCATTATTCCTGGGGACGGAAGAACATTTCTGGAAAAAATATGTGATGAGATTGATGCTGCCGGTGATATTTTCGTAGAAAAATATATTTCAGTCCGCAAAGGGCAGGAGATCAGCCACAGCGGGTATAAGCCTGTAGAGGATATTTACGATGGTATCGGGCCTATGGGCGGTATTGCGTCAGTTCTGACAAGGGCGAAGAAGGACGATGTTTCGGCGGTTCTATTTCTTGCCTGTGATATGATAAAATATGACAGCGACGAGATAGGAAGAATAGTATCATCATATAAAGGCGAGGATGTTCTGTTTGCCAGAACAAAGGAGAGGGGCATGCAGCCTCTTGCAAGTATTTATTCGGTAAATTCGCTTGATGCCATAACGGCTCAGATAGCGGAAGGTGATTACAGACTGAGACATATTGCCGAACGGCTTGATGATATAGTATACTATGATGCGTTGAACGAAGAATTGTATGAGAATGTCAATTCATTCGACTGATACTGATGAATGTATAAGAATGAGAAATAATTGAATGACCATGGAGATAT
>DOVL01000165.1 GCA_003520105.1 Lachnospiraceae bacterium
CCTTCTGCTGAATGACATTTACATAGCCTACGAACTGCTCATTTTCACGTATCGGAAGATGGAACGGAGCGATCCTTTTGCCATACATGTCCTGAAGACCCTGAACGATCTCTCTGAAGCTTGCCTTGTCATCGTCCATATTTGTAACAAATATCATGCGGGCGAGCTTCTTGGCTTCGCAGAGTTCCCACGCACGTTTTGTGCCAGGCTCGATACCGGTTTTGCCGTTAACAACGATTATTGCAGCATCAGCAACGGATACAGCTTCCTCAACTTCACCGATGAAATCAGGATATCCCGGTGTATCAAGGAGATTAACCTTAAAGCCTTCCCACTGAATAGGGATAACTGAGGTCTTGATAGAGATCTTACGCTTGATCTCTTCCTTGTCGTAATCACTTACCGTATTTCCGCCGTCAACACTGCCCATACGTGTTGTTATGCCTGACAGAAAAGTCAGCGCTTCAGCGAGAGAAGTCTTGCCGGAACCCCCGTGTCCCAGCAGGGCAACGTTTCGGATCTTGTCCGTAGTAAATACATTCATGTAACCACCTCCGTATATATTTTAAATGTATTTCATTATATCGCACACATTAAATGTGGAAATAATCTGAGTTTATGTTCACCGGATATACTGATTTTATGCCGGTGAGAGGTTTAAAGTACAGGCATCTCATTACGTATGCGGGTCACCTCGTCGAGATCGATCGTGACAACGTTAACGCCCTCTGCAGTATCCTGTTTTGCGATAACCCTGCCCCACGGATCGACTATAAGCGAATTTCCGTATGAGATGTAGCTGCTCGCATAATCTCTGGCGGTACTTGTACCGACCATATATATCTGGTTATCTACGGCTCTTGCGCGGTACAGGAGCTCCCAGTGAGCAGGTCCCGTCGTCATATTGAAGGACGCAGGAACAAGAATCACCTTGGCGCCTCTCCAGACCATGGACTGGAACATCTCAGGGAATCTGATATCAAAGCAGATGCAGAGCCCCATCGTGCAGAATTCAGTTTCAAAGGTTGTTATGGAATCGCCGGCTGTGAGAGTGTCGGACTCCTTAAATACCTGGCCGCCTGTTATGGAAATATCAAAAAGATGAACTTTCCTGTGTTTAGCGATCTGGTGTCCCTCGCGGTTGAATACATATGCTGTATTGTAGATCTTGCCGCTTGGAGTTTTCTCAGGCATGGAACCGGCTGAAAGGTAGATACGGTATTTCTTGGCAAGTTCGGACATTGCCTGCCACATCTCACCGCCCTCAGGTTCGGCATATTCAGGAAAAGCAGAGCTCTGATATGGCGAGCAGAACATCTCGGGAAGAGTGAGCATGTCAACGCCCCGAAGCTCCGGCTTTTGCAGATATTTTTCAAGAAATTCTATACACCTGTCCTTGTCAGTGATGACGTTCATCTGCAAGGACGCAAGATTAAACTTCATAATAGAAAATACTCCTCCAATAACGCTTTTTCACGGTTTTTCGCCGGAATCAGCGATAGTTTTTTACCCCATATGGCGGCTCTCCCCACGATGACCACCACAATAAGAATTATACCATGACAGGGAATCAATTACCACAGATTATTTTAGTTTTAAGATTATTTTTTTGTGAAATTTTGATGTTGACTTAACTGACGATTTGTGTATAATTAAATTGTAAACAATTAATACATGCGGGTTCAAATATTATAATTGTTTGAGTGTTAGGTGTTTATGCCGGTAAAAACGGCCGGAATTTGATAAAGGAAGGTGATAAAGTGAGCGAAACAGATATTTCCGAGATGGAAGAAACGGCAAAAGATGAGGATATCTACTCATGCCTTAAGCTGGAGAACCAGTTGTGTTTTCCGCTGTATGCCTGCTCCAAGGAGGTTATAAGAAAATATAAGCCGCTTCTCGACAGGCTTGATCTGACATATACACAGTATATCGCAATGATGGTTCTGTGGGAGAAGAAGAAAACCAATGTCAAGGAGATGGGCGAGGCGCTCTACCTGGATTCGGGAACTCTGACACCGCTTCTCAAGAAGCTTGAGCAGAAGGGCTATATCACCAGACACAGGAAGAAGACGGATGAGAGAAATCTCATGGTTTCGGTAACTAAAAAGGGTATGCAGCTCCGTGAGGAGGCAGTAAGTATTCCGGAACAGATAGGCAGCTGCATATGTATCGATCCGGAGGATGCAAAGACTCTGTATGTGCTCCTGCACAAGGTACTGGGAGCAATTTCAGCACAGGGTTCCGATGATGAATGATCCGACAGAAGAGTGGAACAGATGGATGCATGCCGTTGAATAATCACAGAGGATCAGACGCAGATAATATGACATAATTGTAGTAGATAGGAGGAATAAGATATGTCAGCATTACAGATAAAACCAGAACAGTTTGAAGAAGAAGTAGTTAAGAGTGATAAGCCGGTGCTCGTTGATTTCTGGGCATCATGGTGCGGACCATGCAAGATGCTCTCGCCGGTGGTTGACCAGCTTGCGGACGAGGTTCCGGAGGTTAAATTTGTCGGAGTTAATGTAGATGATGCAACCGATCTTGCCATCAAATACAATGTAAGTTCCATCCCTTGCCTCATCGTTTTCGAGAACGGTGCAGAGACGAAGAGAAGCGTAGGATTCAAGCCGAAGCCGGCGCTTGCTGAGTGGCTGAAGGCATAAATGAAATTAATGAACCGTAGGTGCAGTGATGTGATAGTGATAACGCTCATAATATGATTGCACCGGATTCGGTTCAGGAGGAAGTAATATGTATGATATAGCAATAGTCGGCGCAGGTCCGGCAGGGCTTTCCGCAGCGATATACGGACAGAGAGCCGGTAAGAAAACGGCGGTTTTTGAGGGCTACACCTACGGAGGCCAGATTGTAAATACACCTGAGATAGAGAACTATCCGGGAATCAAAAATATATCCGGTTTCGATTATGCAACCGAGCTTTATGAGCAGGCAACAGGGCTTGGCGCAGAAGTGATCTTCGAGCAGGTGCTGGGAGTTGAGGAAGCCTTTGGCGGTGCAGGTGATGTGCCGGTGACAGGTGGCGAGGTATCTGACGGAGCGGATGATACGGTAGGATCAGCAAAGGGAAAGCGCGTATTTAAAATTACAACTTCAGGTGGTACATACGAGGCGAAGGCAGTTATCCTTGCAACCGGTGCGAAGAACCGCCACCTCGGTATCGACAGGGAAGAAGCTTTAACCGGAAGAGGTATCTCTTACTGCGCAACCTGTGACGGAGCCTTTTATAAAAGTAAGGCAGTTGCAGTGAACGGTGGCGGAAATACAGCCATCGAGGACGCGATGTTCCTGACAAATTACTGCAGCAGGGTTTACGTTATTCATAGAAGAGACGAATTCAGAGGCGAGAAGGAAGGACTCGAGGCACTGAAGAAGAAGGGAAATGTAGAGTTTGTGCTTAATTCGACGGTGACTGAGCTTCTGGGAGAGGATAAGCTTTCGGGAGTAAGAGTTAAGAATAAACTCACAGGTGAAGAGAAGGATATAGCTGTTGATGGGCTCTTCATCGCAATCGGCCAGGAGCCGGACAATAAGGCTTTCTCGGAGCTTGCTGAGCTTGACAAAGCAGGATACATCATCTCAGGAGAGGACTGCCTGACGAAAACACCGGGCATCTTCACAGCAGGAGACTGCAGGACCAAGCAGGTGAGACAGCTTGTCACAGCAGCATCCGATGGTGCGGTTGCAGCACTTGCAGCGTGCGGGTATATAAATACTTTAATCTAAATAATTTCGAGGGGACTGCCAGGTTAAGAGCAGTCCCCTCGTTTGTTTGTGGGGGAAAGGGTTGTGATTTGGGGAATCACAACCCAATAAGTATGAAAAAATGTGAAGGTTGTGGGCTTATTATAATTCGTCCGCTTTTATCATCGGGCGGTTCATGCTGACCTCAAGGTTGCCGTTTCTCTCACGGATCTCATCCATGAGTGCTTTGATCGACTCACCTTTCTTCATATACACACGGTAGTACAGCTTATACATGCTGCCCATATTGGTTGTCTTAATCTCTTCTACGGTGTATTTTGCAAAGTATCTGCCAAATATATCTTCAAATTTCCCTTCAAAATCAAGATCCTCAGGGACTGTTATCTTAAGCATTCTCTCATCTTCGGATCTTCCTCCGAAATTTACGAGATTAAGTACCAGATTGACTGTACTGATTATTATCGCGAAGAAGGCAGCTACTCCGAGATAGCCCATTCCGGTTGCAAGACCTACAGCCATTGCAAGGAAGATACTGGTTATCTCCTGGCCCTTGCCCGGTGCCGATCTGAATCTTACTAGGCTGAAGGCTCCGGCTACCGCGACTCCGGCACCTATATTTCCGTTTACGAGCATTATTACCATCTGCACGGTTGCAGGCAGGAGGGCGATGGTTATAACAAAGCTCTTTGAATATCTGTTTTTGATCATATACATGACCGCGATGAAGAGTCCTATCATAAGGGAGCAGATCGTTGCCTCAAGGAATGCCTCTCCCGTAAATGTACCGTTCGTTAATATTGTTCCAAAAAGTTTATCCAGCATATGCCACTGCTCCTTTCTCTTCTGCAAATCCATATTCGTGTACCGGTGATACCACTCTTCCTCTGGAAGTTGTCATCATATCAACATATCCTCGTCCGTATTTTGAAAATGAAACCGGATATATTCTCAGCTCGCTGAATATCCTTGCGAGTTCTATCGGCATTGCACCGGCTATCTTAAGTTCCATAAGGCGCTGCCCCGGTTTTAGCATATCCTTACCGGTATTTCCGTATCTCAGGTCCAGCTTATCGGTTCTGTATCTTATATTTCTGTCGAAGGTTATCCGAAGCTCCGGATCCTCCTTGCCGAACATTGCGATCCTGTCGTAGGAGATCGACATCCTCGGTATCAGTTCACCGTAGTAGCTTCGCATATAGTCGATCTCTTTTCTTATCTGGCGGTCTCTTGTTGATGCGAACCGTTTTTCATTCTGCGAACCGCTTTCTGATTCTTCGGTCAACTCAGCATCCTCATTTAGATACTTCAATGCCTCGTTGTATTTCATATCTATTCTTCTTTTATAAACGACACCGTCGTATTTTTTCTTGATTTCAATAAATGCAGGCGAATCCTTGGTCGGTATATTGTAACTCCTCAGACGAAGCTTTTCTTTATAATCCGGCTTGTCGAGAGAGGTTCTGATCAGTCTGTAGTCAGGCGTGTCGTAGTAGATATTGAGTATTGTAGACTCGCCATACCTGTCAACCTCGGCTATACTTTTAAGTCTCTCTCGCAGCCGTCTGTAGGTTGTCTCGTCAAGCAGGTATTTGACCTCTATTCTTTTAAATATCTCCTGAAAATTACTCATATCTACCACACTCCTGATTGGTTTTTCCTGTTTGCATTGATGTTCAAACCGTTTCGGTGATCTCTTGCTTCACCATTTTTTTCTTGCACTCTTGTTCACGGTTTTCCTTGTGATGAGTTAAATATAAAGCATAAAACTGAAACGAAACTGAAAACAAA
>DOVL01000262.1:0-12116 GCA_003520105.1 Lachnospiraceae bacterium
GTAAGAAATGTCAGCCCGATGGTTGCCGCAACATTTGAAGATAATTCAATAATCGCTTCTGATATCACAGCAATCATTCCATATACAAAAGATTATTTTGTAGTACCTGAGTATCATATCCTTACCATGGGCAAGGGCAGCATCAAGTGCGAGGATATGAACGGAAATATAGTTGAGCCTGAGATTCTCACAGTTAACTGGGATATATCTTCAGCTCAGAAGGGCGGTTATCCGTATTTCATGCTTAAAGAGATCTACGAGCAGCCGGATGCCCTCGACAGAACCGTCAGACCAAGAGTTAAGGATGGACTTCCATTCCTTCTTGAGGATGGTATAAGCGACAGTCTCTTTGATAAGATCAAGAGAATAAATGTTATCGCCTGCGGTACGGCTATGCATGCCGGAATGGTAGGCAGATATGTATTTGAAAATAAACTCAGAATTCCTGTGAATGTTGAGATCGCTTCGGAATTCAGATACAAGGATCCGATAGTTGACAGCGAGACACTTACAATAGTTCTCTCACAGTCAGGCGAGACCATCGATACACTTGAGGCTCTCAGACTTGCGAAGAAAAAGGGCAGTCCTGTTCTTTCAATCGTAAATGTTAAGGGTTCAACAATAGCAAGAGAGAGTGATTACGTTCTCTATACTCATGCAGGTCCTGAGATCGCGGTTGCAAGTACCAAGGCATATACAGTTCAGATCGCTGCCATGTACCTTCTTGCATGCAGATTCGGTCTTGTTAAGGGCGTGATGAGCGAGGATGAGGCAAGAGACTTTATTGCCAAACTTGAAAATGTAAGAGAGCTTATCGATGCAACCCTTAAGAATGCAAACAGGATCAAGATGGTTGCAAACCGTATTATGATAGCACCGGATGTTTTCTATATCGGAAGAGGCATTGATTATACCCTCAGCCTTGAAGCATCGCTTAAGCTTAAAGAAATATCATATATTCATTCAGAGGCTTATGCAGCAGGTGAATTGAAGCACGGAACCATCGCTCTTATTTCAGAGAATGTTCCTGTTATCGCAATTGCTACAGAGGAAAATGTTCACAGCAAGCTGATCTCAAATGTTAAGGAGGTTAAGTCACGTGGCGCTTACGTTGTACTTGTAAGCCACGATGAGCCGCTTAACGATCCTTCAATCTGTGATATGCAGATACGTCTCCCTGAGGCTGACAGCATATTCTCAGTATTTTCAACAGCGGTTGTTCTTCAGCTTATTGCTTACTACACCTCTGATGCCAAGGGTCTGGATGTCGACAAGCCACGTAACCTTGCGAAGTCAGTTACGGTTGAGTAAGAGAGGGTCTCTCCACTCTATTAATTAAACGATAGATAATTAAGGAAAAGTAAAATGAAAACTAGGAAGCTTATTATTGCCGTATTGCTTGCAGCCATGTGTTTATCGCTTGCAGCCTGCGGCGACAAGAAAGACAAGAAATATCAGAAATACGTTAACGACCTCATTACAGCCAACTATCTCGGGGCAACGGATGAGTACATCGAGGCAACCGGTGCCAACAAGAGTGACGCCGAGGAGATGTATGACAATAACCTTCTGAGGCTGGCAGGAGCCCTTGAATCGTATTATGGATTAACCGTCAATTCAGATGACGAGTTGTTTGGCGAGATCAAAGAACTCGCGAAGGTGATCTACGGTGCGATCAAATATGATACCGGGGAGGCCTATAAGAAGGGCGGAAGCTACTATGTTGATGTTACGATCTATCCGATCGATATACTCAATCAGACAGATGCGGAAGTAAAGGCTTACGTTGAGAGCTTTAATGAGAGAGTTTCGGCAGGTGAATTCAACAATTACGAGAAGGAAGCTTACGAACATGAATTTGCCGGAGGTATAGTTGATATTCTGAAGTCAGGTGTCAAGGAGATGAAATACGCTGATCCTGTGACAGTGACGGTTACAATTGTTGTTGAGGGAGATACTTACTATATCAGCAATGATGATTTTATAAAGATTGATGACCTGTTGATCGCTCCATACCGCGGCGGCGAAACAAGCGGTGATACAGATACAGACTAAGCTAATATAACAAGCCATGCAACACAAAATAGCAGGGTACAGATGGATGCTTGCATCCATATCTGTATCCTGCTTTTTTGTGTTATACGGCGCCTATGGCGATGGTTCTTGATGTGCTTCGCGCACATCAAGAACCAAGCATGGCTTGTTATATATATGCATCTCGCACGTCAAGAACCAAGCATGGCTTGTTATATATGTGCGAAGCACGTCAAGAACAGAGCATGGTTTGTTATAAAATTCGGGTGAAAAAACAGATCGAATATGGTAAAATAATTCTGTATTATATTTTATATTTTATGGGACAAATAAACTATATGAGGAGGGAGAAAAACTATGCCGAAAGACAAACAGAATGGTCCTGATCCGGGTTACAAGGACTATCTGAATGAGACATCCGTAAGGAATATTTTATCCAAGTTTAATGGCAGGGAAGTTGTGAAGCAGTATGCGGAGCACCAGCCGTTTTTGCTGACCGGACTCGACAGTAAGGAAGAGTTTAAGAGCAGAATGGCATTTGTTGATGCATATAAGGACGAGCTAGCCGAGATTCATGCCGAGATCAAGAGTCATTTTACCCAGACAGGCGATAAGAATGAATTTGATTATCTGAAATATGATGATTTTCGCAAGGCGGCGGGGTTAAGCACGGATATTAAGAGTAATCAGTTCATCGTGGAAATGATGAAGGATTACATGACCTACCAGCATATTCTGGGCAAGGTAAGTACTGCCAATTACAATTCATTCATGGAGAAGGAGACTGATCCTGAAAAGGAATTTCGTAAGCAAAACCTTCTAAAGGATGAAAAGAACTTTCTGATAGAGGAATCTGCATTTTCCGAGGATAAGAAGAAGGGTATACGTGAATGCAGAAAATGGATGTACCGCAACTGCGGTAAGAGCGGTTTCTTCAACGAAACCGGAAGCAAGCGTAATTATATAGATTCGTTTGCCAAGAGGTCTGTTGCCGTTCAGGTAAATACTCTCTACCAGATCGAGAAGGGGCTTTACAAATATGATAATCCGGCAGGATATCAGGAGAAGAATTCCTTGTCGGAAGACTATAAGCCTAGTCTGACCAAGCTTAAGGATAAGCTTAATCGTAAGAAGAAAAATCCATATAATCTATATAAAAAAGCAGTCGGAGACTTCTTCTACTGGTCGCGTCTGGAGCGTGCACTGAAGAAAAGTGATGCCAGAGAAAAGGTGATCGGATTGCAGTATAAAGCTGTAACTCTTGAAGGTAAGATCAATGCTTCGGCCGAAGATAAAAAGGGAGAAGATAAAGAGCGTAAAGAGATCAATAATCCTGTCAGTGTTGTGCGTGAGATGAACAGGGTTAAAAAGGCTTCCAAGGTATTTAACGATGCAAAGAAGAAGTACAAGGACTGCCTGAAGAAGTACATGAAAAAACGCTCAAGAAATACCTATATGGAGCTGTTGGAGCAGGGAAATAAGATTCAGCGCCTTGTAAAATCTTCCGAATACAGTGATGCACTGGCAATGATCGATAAGGCCGATAAGAAGAAGGCTATAGCCTCCTTTGCGGAATTTACCGTCGATATGAGATACGTCAACAGAATGGATGACAAATCTATCGAAAAGATCATGAATGAAAAGGTGCAGGATGGCGTCGATATCGGACTTACGGTGAAGGGCCTGGGCGATAAGGTTTATTCCGCAGGCAGCGGTCTGGCAGAGATCATAAGCGGTGGAAAGCAATTGGCCAAGGTAACCAGAGGCTTTGGCTTCGGTACAGCTATTTCATCGGCCTACACATCGATCAAGTGTGCGGTTATGTCCGTAGTATCATGGAAACGTAAGAATAAGGCAGAGGAAATACAGAAGCTGAACAAGCAGAATATGAAGGCTCAGGCTAAAAAGAAGGCTGCGGCTGGCAACAATGCTCAGGCTGAAAAGGGTCTTGATATAGACAGCAGACGTATAAATGATATTGCCAAGGTTTCCAAGAAGAGAAATTCTCTCAAAGCCAAGGGTTATGCGACAGAAGCCTGCTTTGCGGCCAGTGCAGTGGGCTTTACTGTCCTCGGAATCGTAGGAATAGTGGCTCTTCCGCTTACCATTGCGGGCGGAATCGTCGGAGGTGCAGGCTTCGGAATAAAATATGCCATGGATTATTATGCAAGAAAAAAGGTTGCAAGTAAGGCCATTGACAGCATGATGAAAACCGAAGAATTTGAGAAGAATCAGGGAAAAGCACCTGAAGCAAAACAGGATGAAGGAAGACAGAAGGAGCATAAGCGCTATATTGATGAAAAAGTCGATGAGAGAAAGAAACTCATGGAGGACAAAAAATGGCGTTTTGCTGTAGGACAGCGCAGCCGTAATATCCTGAATGAATACATGGAAGAACCTGATAAGATAAAGAACAGGGTTCGAGAAAACTGGGCAGTGTCCAAGGGAAACATCTCTATTTACAGCTTTTCCGAAAGCCAGGATCGTGAAAATGTTATGGAGGCATATCGCCATATGTTCCTGAAGGATCCGGAGGGTCCGATCAACTATCAGAACTTTATTCCGCCTTCACAGGTTAAGGTGTATATGTCCACAAATAAGAACGATCTTAAGAATACAAAACAGACTGAAGAGCAGGCCAGAAAGAGAGCTCTCTACAGAGAATTACTGAAGTCGGAGGGTATAGAGACCAAGGCTCCGAGTAATATGGAAGAGGCAAGAAAACTTTTTACTGCAAAGAAATCTGAAGTTAAGAAGGATAAACCAAAGGAGAGGGCTTTATAATCGGTCAGAAGGCCTGAAGAAGGAGGTAAAAGCAGATGTTTAATATAGATTATATACTTGAAGGTATAGTAGATATGGAGGACGGAGTTAACTCCATGTCAGATATTTTTCGTGATGGAATGATCCCGGAGGATGCGCCGGAGGAGTTAAAGTCACTGGCAAGAGTTGCCGGAACAGTGATAGGCATGGATTATGCCGATCTGGGCGAAAACGGATATGATGCATACGGAGTTTTCAGCTTCCTGCCTGACAGCGAAGAGGATGTATGCCGCACACTTTCAATTGTTATAACAATTACGGATCAGGTGGATCCGGTCGGTATATTTGATATGTATCAGATAGTCAATCGTATAAATTGCAGGATTCCGTGCGGTGCATTTATTCTGTCCGACGATGAGAAGACATTATATTTCAAGAATTTTGTATCGCTTCCGAAGGAAGTCAGTGATGAGGAGACGATGAAGAATGTCGGACTCAGGATATTTGACTCGATCAGTTGCGTGACTGACTGGATAGATGTGCTCATGGGACTTAATGACGGAGACAAAACATACGAACAGTGTGTGGAGAGGCTGGGAGAAATATAATTTATTATTTGGCTCATGCTGTCGATGAACAAGATACTTAAAAAATATTAATAAAAATCAAGTGACGTGAAAAACTCTTTGTGTTATACTGTTTTTGGTGCCGTTTAGGAAATAATAAGCGAAAGGGGCAAAAGAAAGTGGATAAAGTAGAATTTAAATCAGTATCTTTTGGCGGATATGATAAAAAGGCTGTTGACAGCTATATTGAAGAGTCACAGGCTAATTATGAGAATCAGATCAAGGAACAGAAGGAAAAGCTTGAGAAACTCGGCGAAACCGTGAAGAGTCTCCAGACAATGAGAGACGTAAATATGAATGAGTCCAAGGAGACGATTGACAGCCTTAAGTCTGTTAATGAAAACCTTCAGCTTGAGATTGAGAAACTGAAAGAAGAACTGAGAACATACAGAGAGAAGGAGAATGAGTCTGCTTCCAAGTATGAGTCCATTTCAAGAACTCTTCTTGCTGCTCAGGAATCAGCAGCTTCACAGATTGCAACAACCAATAAAGAGTGTGAAGAGAAGATGGCTGAGACTACAGCTCAGTGCCAGCAGATGCTCGAGGAGACAACAGCTCACTGTGAGAGCTTAAAAGCAGAGACAGAGGCTGAGTGTGCGAAACTTACATCTGATACTGAGAATGAATGTGCAAATAAGAAATATGCTACTGAGGCATATTGTGATGACCTTACAAGAAAGACTGAAGAGGCTGCAGCAGAGCTTAAGGCTCGTACAGAAGAGGAAGCTGCAAATCTGAAGAGTGTAACAGAAGTTAACTGTGCTAATCTTCTTGAGGAGACTTCTAAGCAGTGCGATGAGAAGAAAGCAGCTACACGTGAAGAGGTTCTTCAGACAAGAACAACTGTTAAACGTGAGTGCGAGAGTATAAGCGAGTTTATTTCACAGCTTATGACAACTGTTAAGAAGGTTTCTGAAGCTTGCGAGGAAACTAAGGCATTTGCTGACAGTGCATTTGGGGATGTAAGCGCACAGTAAGCTTACTGGTTTGTTAATCGATACAGATTGTATACTCCGCCACTACTGATCTAGTGGTGGAGTTTTTGAGCATAACAGGGGTTGCAGCATTATGGGTTCAGAATTTGATTATATTGCAAGGGCTCTTACTGAGCAGGGGACAGTTGTAATAGTACAGAGTTTCTTCTTTTCAGGCCAGCTTCTTCGTAGATCGATCAGATATATATCTGATAATGCCGGAGTGGTTGGAATGAACAAGAAAACCATTATGAGTGGCTTCAGGCTTCCGATTGACTACGTTCATCCGGAAGACAGGGAGGCTTTTGTCAGTGCGATTATGGCGGCAAAAGAATCGGGAGCCAACTTTGCCTATGGTCTCAGAATAGTGGGCGATGACGGACAACTGCATAATGTTGAATCCAAGGTCATATTTATCTCAAATACGGAGAATGAGACTGAGGTTGAATACCTGATCCATAATGTTGAAAATAAGTATGTAAATGTTGGAAGCATAGAGAAGGAAATATCCAAGGAAGTTGCGGCTGAGGCAGAGAAGAAAGCCAGCGCAGATAATGTTATAAATGTTCTTGTCGAGAATAACCTTGCTGATTTCTTCCAGAACATCTCATGTGCTTTTAATCTTTATTCAAGTATAGTTGATAATAAGGGCAGGATACTTACAAGGCCTGTCGGACCGGAAGGATACCTGGGAGATTTCTACGATCTCTTTGAGAGACCGCATTACAGGGAGCTTTTCAGGAGACTCAGGAAGAGAGTTCAGGACGAGGGTGAGCCTTTTATTGCGGATATGGGCAATGGCAATCCGGACAATCTGATCTCGGCAGCACCTATTTATGTTGAGAATAATCACGTTGCCACATGGCTTCTCTGTGCCTATGACAAGAAACAGGCTGCATACCTGAATGTTATTTACAGAAAACAATGGGCAATCGCTGAAAATGTTTCAACATATATGATGAAAATAAATACCTCCGTACAGAAGGCTGAGAAGCTTAAAAAACTGGAGGAGGATATTGAGAGGAAAATAAGGCAAAAGGAGATAATCTCCGATGCCATAATGAGGCTTTCCGACGGAATTTCGGGAATAGGCAGTCTCTTCGAAGCTGCAGGAACCGAAATGAAGGTGGATTATATTGCCATGTTCGAGCGCACATCGCCTGATTCGGAAACCTTTGAATATAAACGTGCATGGTTCTCGCACGGACGTAACAAGACAGTTATCGATTTGATCTGGAATACCAAGAGGTATGCCGAGGAATATAATACAATCAAGAAGAAGGGCTGTCTGATAATTGATCATAAGAATATGACCAACCGTATCAGAGTCGGAATCTTTCATGGCAATGTAAGGGCAGTAATGATCTTTCCTGTTATTATTGACGGACAGGATGTTGCGTATATCGTATTTTGTGAGAATCAGGCTGAAAGAACATGGACCAAGGATGATATCGCATTTGCAAAGGAAGTTACTGATGCCGCAAGCCGTGTGATCAGATTCTCCACGGGTGAGGAAAGCGTGGATCAGGCTAACAAGACTCTGCTTGATATCTACAATTACCTCTCAGTAGGTATATTTATCAAGGATGATCAGAGTGGCAAGGTTATTTTCTCAAACAGGACCATGAACAATATGCTGGGCTATGATTTCACCGGCGGAGACAGCAGAATTATAGCCTCTCATTCCGGTAATACCATGGGCTTCGGCGAAAACGAAGACAGAAACAGGGTTACGAACTGGAGAAAATATATAGATTCACTGGTTAAGATCGTTGATATCACTGAGATCAGGATCAAATGGCTGAATGGTGAGCCTGCATCGGTTTATATCGTACGTCCGGTGGATGAAAAGCCTGCGGAAAAATAGCCGTTATTTGAGCGGATGAACTGCAGTGCAAGAGAAAGGGAAAACTAATGGCAAATACAGATATTGGAATTGATCTCGGAACCTCCAACATTCTTGTATATGTTAAGGGCAAGGGCGTTGTGCTGAACGAGCCTTCTGTTGTTGCATATGACAGGGATACTGACAAGATAGTTGAGATCGGTGAAGAGGCGCGTCTTATGCTCGGAAGAACTCCGGGTAATATTGTGGCGATCAAACCGCTCAGACACGGGGTTATTTCGGATTATACAACCACCGAGAAGATGCTTAAATATTTTATAAAGAAGGCAGTCGGCAGAAACCTCTTCGGACGCAGACCTTGTATCAGTGTATGCGTTCCTTCAGGAGTTACCGAGGTTGAGAAGAGAGCTGTTGAGTCGGCAACGTACAATGCCGGAGCAAGAGACGTTACGATAATTGAGGAACCGGTGGCAGCGGCTATCGGTGCAGGAATTGATATTATGCGTCCATGCGGTAACCTTATCGTTGATATCGGTGGAGGAACTACAGATATAGCTGTTATTTCCCTCGGAGGAACGGTTGTAAGTTCGTCAATAAAGGTTGCGGGCGATGATTTTGATGACGCTATTATCAGATACATGAAGAAGACATTTAATCTTCTGATCGGTGACAGAACGGCGGAAGAGATCAAGATCAATATAGGTACCTGCTACAAGAGACCGGAAAATATATCTATGGATGTTCGCGGAAGAAATATGGTTTCGGGTCTTCCGAAGGTGGTTACCGTTGCATCCGATGATATCGAGGAGGCTCTCAGAGAGCCGACATCACAGATAGTTGAGGCTATCAGAAGCGTATTTGAGAAGACACCGCCTGAACTCGCTGCGGATATCTCTAACAGAGGTATAATCCTTACCGGCGGCGGAGCAATGCTCCACGGCCTTGAGGAGCTGATCGAGGAGAAGACAGGTATCACAACAATGACTGCCGAGGATCCGATGTCGGCAGTAGCTATCGGAACAGGAAAATACGTTGAATATTTCAACGGAAATGTATAAAGTGCTGCGGCGACAGTCCGCGGAGAGAATAATTCGCACCGCCACATTCTGGCGGTGCGACTTTCATAAAAAGAGGTAACAATGGTTCGTGAAGGGTATATTGAGAAAATAATATACAGAAACGATGATAACGGATATTCGGTCTTTACCGTTGAGACAACGGAGGGCGAGGAGGTCTTCGTCGGTAATATGGCCTCAGGCAATGAGGGTATGTACATCATCGCTACGGGTGAATTCGTACACCATCCTCAGTATGATATTCAGTTCAAATTCACTGAGTATGAGATCAAGCTGCCGGATGATGCGGACGGTATTGAGAGATATCTCGGTTCGGGTATCATCAAGGGCATCGGCGAGGTGACTGCGAAACGTATCGTTCAGAAGTTTGGAACGGATACACTCAGGATCATGGAAGAGGAGCCGGAGAGACTTGCCGAGATCAAGGGTATTTCTTTAAATAAGGCTCAGAAGATCGCGGTTTCTTTTTCTGAGAATCGAGAGTTTCAGAATGTGATCATCTTCCTTTCGCAGTATAATATCAGTATTAATCTTGCGATGAAGATATTTAATGAATACGGCGAAGGCGTTTATGGAATAATAAGCAGAAATCCATATCAGATAGCTGAGGATATTCCGGGAGTTGGATTCAAGACTGCCGATGATATAGCTCGCAAGGTCGGAATACCTGAAGATTCAGAGTTCAGAGTGAGGTCGGCTATCCTCTATGTGCTTAGCCAGGCTATGAGCTATGGACATATGTTCCTTCCGAAGGAGATGCTTATCGGCTCGGTCAGGGAGCTGCTGGCTTTTTATCCGGAGCAGCCGGATGATGTTATTATAGAACAACTTGAGGATCTTGTGGCTGAAAACGCTGCTATTATTGAGGAGTATACAGAGAAATATAAGATCAGAAAAGAAATGTCAGATGCTTCATTTTCTGTTGAAGAAGATGCCGGATCATATGTGTATGAAAACAGGATGTGTGAAGCGGTATATTCATCGATGAATTATGGTGTCGAGAAGAGCAGTGCGAAGATGCTTGCGGATCTTATGCTGCGTCACGAGATACCTCATGAAGAAATAAATGAATATATCGACAGGATCGAGGAAAAACAGGATATTTACCTTGCGCCTGAGCAGAAGAAGGCTGTTATAAATGCAGTCAGCAGCGGTGTTGCGATAATCACCGGCGGTCCGGGTACAGGTAAGACCACGATCATAAATGTAATTATAGAGTATTTCCGAAATAACGGTTTGGAGATCAAGCTGTCGGCACCGACCGGAAGAGCGGCCAAGAGGATCACGGAATCAACGGGCTTCAAGGCATATACCATACACAGAATGCTGGAGTTTGTCGGTGAGCCGGGGGCAGATGAAGGCAGAGGCCTGAAATTCAACCGCAATAAGGCCAATCCGATCGAAGCTGATGCGATAATAGTTGATGAGGCTTCGATGATCGACAGTATGCTGTTTAGGGCACTTCTCACTGCGATCAGTTACGGTACAAGGCTGATACTTGTCGGAGATACCGACCAGCTTCCTCCTGTGGGAGCCGGTAATGTGCTGAGAGATATGATCGACAGCGGACATTTTCCGGTGACTGAGCTTGTGAAGATATTCAGGCAGGATGAGAAGAGTATGATCGTGCAGAATGCTCATATGATCAAAAATGGTGAGCATATTGTGATCGATAATAAGAACAGTGATTTCTTCTTTATCCCGAGACGTACACCGTCTGAAATACTTGGAGAGATTGAGACGCTTATCACGAAGAACCTTCCTGATTATCTGGGCGTTCAGCCCTCAGAGATCGAAGTGCTTTCGCCTATGAGAAAATACGAACTGGGCGTCGAGAATCTGAACAGGAAGCTTCAGGGAGCACTTAATCCTGCTGCAAAGGGCAAGGCTGAAAAAACTAAAGGTGATATCATCTTCAGAGTTGGTGACAAGGTTATGCAGATAAGGAATAATTACCGGCTTGAGTGGGATATCTATAATGATAAAGGCGGTCTCGATGAGAGCGGAATAGGTGTATTTAACGGTGATACAGGAGTTATTACATCGATAGATGATTTTGAAGAGGTTGTGACGGTCACGTTTGATGATAAGAGAGTTGTCGAATACCCTTATTCGATGCTGGATGAACTGGAGCATGCATTTGCTGTTACCGTGCATAAGTCACAGGGCAGCGAGTATCCGGCAGTTATCATACCTCTTTACAGCGGTCCGCCGAGGCTTCTTTCGAGAAATCTGATCTACACGGCAGTTACGAGAGCTAAGAATATGGTTGTTCTTGTCGGTAATCTGGGGCTTATCAATCAGATGATTGACAATGCATCGGAGCTTGCAAGATACACGGGCTTCCGCAGGAGACTGGATGAGGTTTTTGAGGTGCTTGATTGATCTGAACAAACAGTGACTGAAAAATGCTGAGATGAACAATTGAACATCGGATGATGTGACGTTTGAAAATTATATGAAAGGCGAAGAATGCTTGAAAATATAAAGGATATCATATTTCCGCCGAGATGTGCGGTGTGTGATGCGGTGATCCCGCCGGGGCAGAAGGGGATGTGCAGTTCATGCAGGATGAAGCTCTCTTATATCAGTGAACCGCGTTGTATGAAATGCGGCAAGGAGATAGAGGATGAGACTGAGGAATACTGCGACGACTGCAGTAGGACGAAGAGATGCTACGAGCAGGGCTTTCCGCTCTTTAACTATGTGCCGCCGCTCTCGGATGCGATAACAAGACTGAAATACCATGGCAGGCAGGAATATGCCGCTGTTTATGGCAGGGAAATAGCGGCAAAGT
>DOVL01000262.1:12162-13164 GCA_003520105.1 Lachnospiraceae bacterium
GAAATAGCGGCAGAGTACGGAAAGATTTTTAAGAGGCTCGGTGTAGAATGCTTTGTTCCTGTACCGCTTCACAGTAGGAGGATGAAGAAGAGAGGGTACAACCAGGCGGCGCTCATAGCTGAGGCAATATCGAAAGAGACCGGAATACCAGTGAATGAGAAGCTGCTTATCAGGTCGAAGAACACGGCTCCGCAGAAGGAACTGAACGATACCGACAGAGAGAAGAATCTGCTGTCAGCGTTTGCAATTGGTATGACGAATTCTGATAAAGACGATAAGAAACGTGGCGGTTCCAAGTGTGTGATGGATAAAGAGATTCAGAATGCTGCAAATGGTGCTGTACGGGATAGGAGTGAGATTCCGGGAGTTGTTATGCTTGTTGATGATATTTACACGACCGGAGCAACAATCGAGGGTTGTACGAAGGTACTTCTTGCAGCCGGAGTGAATAAGGTATATTATACGAGTGTGGCAATCGGAAGAGTATAACACCGGGGATTTGATGTGATTACCTCGGGTTAAAACTATAAATAACAGTAATAAAAAGGTCAGGGTAAAGAACATGGAAAACGGTAAGAAAAATGTTGTAGTTATATTTGGCGGAAGATCATCTGAGCATGAAGTTTCATGCATCTCGGGTGCAACTGTGATCGAAAAGATCGATAAAGAGAAATACGACGTAATGATCGTTGGAATTACCAAGGACGGTAAGTGGCTCCTCGTTGACAGCGTAGATAGCATCAGAGACGGCAGCTGGAGAAAGAGCAGAACCAGAGCTGTTATCTCACCTGATACTGAGAGCGTTCTGATCGAAAGTCTTGAGGGCGGAATGGAAAATAAAGTTAAGGTTGATGTTGTATTTCCTGTGCTTCACGGTCTCTATGGTGAGGACGGAACCATCCAGGGACTTTTGGAAATGGCGCGTATACCTTTCGTTGGATGCGGACATCTTTCATCAGCTGTTACCATGGACAAGTTCTTTACCAAGGTTATCGCTGATTC
>DOVL01000262.1:13349-14481 GCA_003520105.1 Lachnospiraceae bacterium
GGTTCGTCTGTGGGCATCACCAAGGCTCACAACAGGGATGAGCTTATCGAGGGACTTAGACTTGCCAAGAAGCATGACAGAAAGATCCTTGTTGAGGAAACTATTAACGGACGTGAGATCGAGTGCGCTGTATTTGGCTATGGTGACGGTGCATTTGCAACAGGTGTCGGCGAGATCGTGGCGGCGGCTGAGTTTTATGATTATGACGCAAAATACAACAATGCTGCATCGAAGACTGTGATCGATCCGGATATTCCGGCTGAGAAGGTTGAGGAGATCCGTGAGGCGGCTGTTAAGATCTACAGAGCCTGCGACTGCTTCGGTATGGCAAGAGTTGATTTCTTCCTTGAGAGAGGAACCGACAGAGTTGTATTTAACGAGATCAATGCGATTCCGGGACATACATCAATCAGTATGTATCCGATGCTTATGGAGAGAGCCGGACATCCGATGAGTGAATATATCAACGAACTGATCGAGATGGCTTACGAGAGACATCACTATGAAAGAAAACTGATATAGTTATTTGAGAAAAGCTGTTCCTGTATTAATAAATGATTGCAATGCTTTTTGATCATATGGAAGCTTTAATTAATGATTAAATGATGTTTAATTACGTGGATGCTTTTGTTATGATTGAGTACGAATGATTAGCCGGTGGGATATATGAGCAGAGAATTCAGAAAAGTACAGATAAATATAGTAGGAAGCTCGGAGGCGGGCGATACAAGGCTTGATACCGTCGGAACTATTGCGGAAACAGAAGATGGCACCGTTATAAGATACTATGAGAAGTTCGACGGTGACTCTGTAGTGACGAAGAATCTTCTGACCATAAAAGGGCAGGAGGTTACACTTGAAAAGTCGGGCGGAGTAAGAGCAACGCTTAAGTTTTCGCATGGAGCAGTTAATGAGACTGTATACCGGACGGCTGCCGGACCGCTTTCGATGCAGATAATATCGGACAATCTATTTACGAAGCTGCATGAAGAGGGCGCTGACGTTGAACTTGATTACAGGATACGTTTTGCGCCAGACAGTGAGGCTAAGAACAGCCTGAAGCTTGTGGCGAGATATATTGAAGAGTGATAATTGTTAATCCCAATTAACCTAAAGACTAAAAGGTTAATTG
>DOVL01000105.1 GCA_003520105.1 Lachnospiraceae bacterium
TTCATGATAGCGTTAGACGCAGTATCGAACAGACGGCTTGTCATGCTTCCAAGTTCCTTAATAAGATTACCGAACATCAGCATACCTACGAGGCTCACGGCTGTTGGAACAAGCAGAGCCACAACGGTAGTTACGGTTATTGGGAAGAGAATCTTCAGCACACGTAGGTTCTTGATCTCTGTCTTATTAGGATACTTCTTGTCCTGCTCCTTCATGTTGATCATCAGCTCCTTCTTTGAGCAGAGAGCCTTTACAACGAGAGGGATGATAACTGGTACGAGAGCCATGTAAGAGTAAGCTGCTATAGCGATAGGTCCGAGCAGCTCGGGTGCGAGTCGTGAGGTGAGGAAGATGCTGGTAGGTCCGTCGGCTCCTCCGATGATACCTATTGAGCCTGCTTGTGCTTCGGTGAAGCCCATAGCGTTAGCGCAGAGGAAAGTGAGGAAGATACCTATCTGAGCGGCAGCTCCCAGCATGAGCGACTTAGGATTGGCGATGAGCGGTCCGAAGTCGGTCATGGCACCAACTCCCATGAAGATAAGTGAAGGAAGTATACTCCACTCATCAAGTTTATAAAAGTAATGTAAGAGTCCGCCCTCTTCGATTATGCTCGGAAACATATTTACAAGGAACATACCGAAAGAGATCGGAACAAGAAGCAGTGGCTCAAAGCCCTTGGCAATAGCAAGATACATAAAGAAAAATGCAATGAGGATCATAACATAATTCTTCCAGCCAAGAGTAGCAAAACCTGTCTGCTCAGCCAAATTCTGTAAAATATCAAGCATTTCTTTTACTCCTCTCTGGTTTTAACCGTGATACAAAGTTAAGTTACTTAGTTAAGTGTTACCAGTGTATCGCCGGCTTCTACCTGGGAGCCAACCTGAACATTAACAGATGCAACAGTTCCGTCCTGAGGAGCAACTATTTCGTTTTCCATCTTCATAGCCTCAAGGATAAGAAGAACCTCGCCCTTCTTAACTGCCTTGCCGCTGTCAACCTTAACGCCGAGAATCTTACCAGGCATTGGAGCTGCTACTACTACGCTGCCCTCTGAACCTGAAGCCTTTGGAGCCTCTGCCTTTGGAGCAGGTGCTGCCTTAGGTGCAGGAGCTGCCTTTGGAGCTGCTGCAACAGGAGCTGAAACTGCGCCGTCAGCCTCTTCAACAGCAACATCATATGTTGTACCATTAACTGTAATTCTATAATTCTTCATTATCTTAATCCTCCTGATTATCTAACTTTTCTGATCGATCTAACAATAAGTGTATCCTTACTTACTGCATTCGGTATCTTTGTATCTTCAAATGCAGCATAAAGAGCAGCTGTGATAACTGCTACGAGCTCTTCATCATTAACCAAATCCTCTGACTCAGAAGCGGCCGGTGCAGGAGAAGCCTTAACTTCTTCCTTCTTAACCTCAGGCTTTGCTTCCTTAAGTGCTTCTGCAGCAGCCTTCTTATCCTTCTTTGAAGGATCGAAGATCATCGGAACAAACTTCAGAAGAGAAATTATAAATGAAATAAATATAAGTACACAGAATACGGTTACCATACCGATTGCTGTATTCTGTCCGGCCTTGCTGAGAAGTTCAGATTTGCTGTATACAGCTGAAACCTCTGCCTGAACGGCTTTGTAAGGATAAACACCCTGCTGAAGCATAAGGCTGTCGATGAACTCATCAACAGAGGCATACATGCCATCTTCCTTTACAGCATCCTCAAGGGTCATACCGTACTGACTCTGAAGGGCTTTTTCGTAATAATCGATCAGCTCTTCGCGCTGTTTATAATATTCAAGATTCTTAACGTAAGATACTCTGACGTCAACATCTCTATCTTCATACTTACATCTTACTGTACAGAGAATATCATCATTTGAACCAACCTCGAACTTTGCATCGTCAAAATCTTCATCTACAGATATGAATTTACCTACATTATCGGTTGTCTGTATCTGCTGGAAACCTTTAACGGCACTAGATTCAAGCTCTGTACCTTCATTCAGATAGTATTCAACGGCATCGCCGTCAACATCCTTATATGTATTGATTATATCAATAGTCATGTAAGCAAGTGTTGCCTCGTTATAATCAAATGGCTTGTCATCTGAACTCTTGCAGGCTGTAAGTGAAAGAAGAAATACTAAAGCGAGTATTAATATTATCTTTTTCTTCATTTTCATTAACACCTTTCTTTACAGACTTGAATGCTTCTTATATGGTCTCTGCTCATCCTTTGATGAAAGCATCTCAAATGCAGCAATAAGTCTCTTTCTTGTAGCATCAGGCTCGATAATATCATCAACATAGCCTCTCTTTGCAGCTGCAAGTGCACTGCTCTGAATGCTCTCGTACTCAGCCTTCTTCTCGTTGATGATTGCCTTCTTATCATCTGCAGCATCGATCTCAGATGCATACATGATCTTAACAGCCATCTCGGAATCCATCATACCAACCTTAGATGTTGGCCAAGCATAAACCATATCAGCTCCGAGAGCCTTGCTGTTCATAACTGTATAAGCTGTTCCGTAAGCTTTGCCTGTAATAAGGTTAACCTTAGGAATAACGCTGTTTGCGAAGCTGTAGCAAAGCTTAGCAGCTGCAGGAGCGATCGTACCAACCTCGTTCATGCCTGAAGCATAGCCTTCTACATTTGTCACTGTAAGAACAGGGATATTGAAGCTGTCACAGAAGCTGATGAACTTAGCAGCCTTCTCAGCACCTGCTGTTGTAAGCACCTTACCGCCATCCTTAGCCTGATTACCAACCGCACCAACTGTAGCACCGCCAAGTCTGATGAATCCGGTTACCATATCAGGAGCGTATTTTTCTTTGATTTCAACAAAAAGATTGTTGTCGGAAATATTCTGGAAAAGTGCTCTCGCATCATCAGCGAAACCATCAAGATTTGGAATGATCCTGTTAAGGTCGTCGTCTGTTTCTGAGAAAGCAACCTCAGAATTGTTAGAAGGAAGTATAGAGATAAGATTTCTGATCTCTGCGATTACTTCCTCTTCTGAATCAAATACACCATCAACAAGAGATGTATTTTCAGAAAGATATGAAGCAGATGCTGTATCAAGCTTCTCTGCATAATTCCCATCGAGTGAATTTGGACTGTTAACAAACAGCTTTGAATCAGCGCTTGTCATATAGTTAAAATCCGAAAGTGAAGGGATGATTGCTGCACCGCCGCCACAATTACCAAAGATTGCAGTAACCTGTGGTATAACTCCTGAAGCCATTGTCTGCTTAAGATAAAGTCTGCTGAATGCATTAAGTGCATCAGTAGCCTCCTGTAATCTGATACCGGCTGTATCAATAAAACCGATAACAGGTGCCCCCACCTTCATAGCCATGTTGTAGATGTTAGCAATCTTCTTAGCGTGCATCTCACCAACGGCTCCACCAAGAACACTTGCATCCTGGCTGTAAACATATACCAGCTTGTCGCCGATAACGCCGTAGCCTGTGATAACACCGTCCTTTGGTGTTTCTTTGTTCTGAATGTTAAAATCTGTGCTTCTGGCTTCTACATAAGCACCGACTTCAACAAAACTCGATTCGTCAAGCAAAATATTAATTCTTTCGCTTGCTGACAAACTCTGTTTGCTCATTTCCAGTCCTCCATTTGTTTATTACTAATTCTGTAAAATATTACAGAACCAATTTTCGCCAATATATATAATATTACTTTGATCCTTTTTTTTCAACTTTTTTCTTATAAATATGCAATTGATATTCTATGGCGAAAAACATCACGTTTTTGCGTTGCTTTTGGCTGTTATTATTCATTGAATGACATAAAAACAGCCGACATTTAGCCGGCTGAATCATGAATCAAAATCACTATCTTATTTTGATGTTGAAATAACGTCCTTATTCTTAATAATATAATCCATAAGTGAAACCACTGCCAGAAGTGTTGCTGCAACTACAAGAACTGATTCAAATATACCGATGACGTCATGAAGTGTGCCTGTTGTCTCGGCACCAAGATCAGCTATAAGGAAGCATACCATGATCATCTGTACAACTGTCTTGACCTTGCCCCACATACTTGCAGCTATTACTCTTCCGTTATCAGCAGCAACAAGTCTGAATCCACTGATGATGAACTCTCTTCCGATGATAATGATAACAACAACGCTCCAAAGTCTGTCTATTCCGCAGAGAGCAATTATAGCCGAATCAACCAGAAGCTTATCTGCCAGAGGATCCATAAATTTACCGAAATCAGTAACAAGATTATACTTTCTCGCCAATTTTCCGTCTACAAGATCGGAAAAGCTCGCTATGATAAATACACCTAGCGCGTACCATTTGTTCCCCGGTATCTTGTCAAATACCATAAAAAACACAAAAACAGGCACGAGGAACGCTCTGAAGGCGGTTATTTTATTTGGCAAATTCATTTTAGTCCTCCACTTCTCCAATGAGATCATACTCACTGGCACTGTTTATCTTAGCCTTAACTATTGTACCCGAAACAGGCTCATAATCACATTTTACAAATACATATCCGTCAACATCGGGTGCATCTCTATAACTTCTCGCGGCATAAACATCCTCATCAGGAAGATAGCCTTCAATCATTACATCGATAGTCTTGCCGACAAAACTCTGATTCTTATCATAAGAAATCTCCTGCTGGAGACTCATTATCTCATCTCTGTAGCGTTCCTTAACATCCTCTTCAATCTGATCGGAGAATAATGCTGCAGGTGTTCCTTCCTCAGCGGAATAAGTGAACACACCGACTCTGTCAAACTCAAGTTCATCTATAAGTTCCATGAGGTTTTCATGATCAGTTTCCGTTTCTCCCGGGAAACCGGTTATAAAAGTCGTTCTGATAGCTATATCAGGTATTCTCGATCTGAGTTTTCCAACTATATTTATTATATCGTCTTTGTCAAGTCTCCTGCCCATTCTGCGAAGAATATCGGTTTCTGTATGCTGGAGAGGCATATCAATATAATGACAAACCTTAGGATTTGTAGCTATCTCTTCTATCAGCTCGTCATATATTTCCTCAGGATAACAATAGAGAAGCCTTATCCACTCTATTCCATCAATTACGGACAGTTCATGAATCAGCTCATGCAGACACTTCCTACCATATTTATCAAGACCGTAACAGGTTGTTTCCTGGGCAACAAGTATAAGCTCTTTCACACCCTGACCGGCAAGATACTGTGCCTGTCTGATAAGAATCTCCTTCGGAATACTTCTGTAATGTCCTCTGAAAGAAGGAATTGCACAATAAGTACATCTCTTGTCACAGCCTTCTGCAATCTTCAGATACTCGCTGAAAACCGTTCCTGTAAGTACTCTGTTTGAAGAAAATACAGGAAGATGATCAAGTGATTTGAAGGCATCCGGAGAACCGTCCTTTGATACATCATTAGTCTTACTGAACATTAAACCATCAGAAACCATCTGTAGATTATCGTGATCATTAAGATCATCATGGCCAATCAATTTGTCGACAACATCCGCTATATCATCTATGGCTGATGTTCCTATGAAAGCGTCAACCTCCGGAAGTTCAGCCCTGGCCTCTGCCTTATACCTTTCGGCGATGCATCCTGTCACGATCAGATATTTAAGCCTTCCTTTTTTCAGTTCAACAAGCTCAAATATTGTATTTATGCTTTCCTCGGCGGCATCCTTGATGAAGCAGCAGGTATTTACTATGGCAATATCCGCCTCAGCGTCATTATCTGTTAAATTGTAACCTCTTTCTCTGAGGAGTCCAAGCATCTCTTCGCTGTCGACGGTGTTTTTGTCACATCCCAGAGAAACCAATAGTATATTATAGTTGTTAGTCATATTTAGTATTATTATAAAATGAATACAAATACATAATAATATGATCAATATTCATTTGTGTGTTTTATTTTTGAGTATGGATAATTATAAATAATTCTGCATCACAGCTGCTTCGTAACAATTGTTCATAAGCATTGCGATAGTCATAGGTCCGACTCCGCCCGGAACAGGTGTGATCTTGGAAGCTACAGGCTCAACAGATGCATAATCAACATCACCGCAGAGCTTCTTCTCACCCTTTCTGTGAATTCCGACATCGATAACCACTGCACCATCCTTGACATAGGAAGCATCTATAAATTCAGGCTTTCCGATAGCCACTACAAGGATATCAGCTCTCTTCGTAACCTTGCGAAGATCCTTTGTTCTTGAATGACATACGGTTACTGTGCCGTTCTCTCTGATAAGAAGCATAGCCATAGGCTTACCTACGATATTACTTCTTCCGATAA
>DOVL01000097.1 GCA_003520105.1 Lachnospiraceae bacterium
ATATAAAAACGAAAGGCAGCACATATAGTGCAGGGAGGAAAAACAATGACAGTATATGAAGAAAAAATGACCAAAGCAATCGATAGTCTCGCATCTGAATATTCATCAATCAGAGCAGGAAGAGCAAATCCACACCTTCTTGACAAGATCAAGATCGATTATTACGGGACACCTACAGCACTTCAGCAGGTAGGTAACATCTCGGTTCCTGAAGCAAGAACACTTGCCATTACACCATGGGAGAACAAGCTTATCAAGGATATCGAGAAGGCTATCCTTGCATCTGATCTTGGCATTACACCAAGCAACGATGGAAAGAGCGTATTTCTCAGATTCCCTGAGCTTACTGAGGACAGAAGAAAAGAACTCAGCAAGGATATCAAGAAGAAGGGCGATGATGCTAAGGTTGCTATAAGAAATATCCGTCGTGATGCAAATGAAACAGTTAAGAAGCAGCAGAAAGCCGGAGAAATCTCAGAGGATCAGCAGAAGGACGAAGAGGATAAGATCCAGAAGGCAACAGATAAATATATTGCTGATATTGACAAGATGATCGAAGAGAAGACCAAGGAGATCATGACAGTATAATTACGGAGAAAGACTGTTTATGGAAGCAATTATAGATGGTGAAAAACTAAATGTTCCGACCCATATCGCCGTTATCATGGATGGTAACGGCAGATGGGCCAAGAAGAGACATATGCCGAGAACCTTCGGTCACAAGGCAGGTGCGGATGCTCTTGAACAGGCCTGCGAGGACGCTGATCATCTCGGAATCAAATATCTGACGGTCTATGCTTTCTCAACGGAGAACTGGAAGAGATCGGTTGAAGAGGTTACGGGAATAATGAATCTCTTCAGGCGTTACCTTGAGAGCTCCGTGGAGAAGTCAAACAGAAATAATATGCGTGTCAGGGTGATAGGCGAAAGGAGTAAGCTTGCTCCCGATATCATCAAGGCTATCAATAATCTTGAAGAGGCTACGAAAAATAATACAGGTCTTCAGTTCACGGTTGCAATCAATTATGGCGGTCGTGATGAGATAACGCGCGCAATGAAGAGAATGGCTGAGGATGCGAAAGCCGGTAAGATAACTACGAATGAAATAACAGAGGATATGATAAGCAGTTATCTGGATACATCAGAGCTGCCTGATCCGGACCTTCTTATCCGTACCAGCGGAGAGGAAAGGACTTCAAACTTCCTTCCGTGGCAGCTTGCATATTCGGAATTCTACTTCACGGATACCTTATGGCCTGATTTCAACAGGCAGACCTTTATTGAGGCGATAAGGCATTATACAAAAAGAGACAGAAGATACGGCGGTGTAAAATAATGTTTAAGACGAGATTAATCAGCGGAATAATACTTGTGATCCTGGCAATCGGAACACTGTACCTCGGAGGTCCGGTAACCTGTGCGGTTACGCTTCTTATATCGCTCATAGGCGTATTTGAACTTATGAGAGTTTACAAGATCGAGAAGAAGCTTCCGGCGATCGTGGCATATCTGGGAACGGTAGGATACTATGCTCTGGTATATTTCGAGAAGGGTGAGTTCATCATCCCTGCATTTATAGGATATCTTCTCGTACTGCTTGCGGTATATGTTATCACATATCCGACCTTTAAAGATCACGAGATAATGGCTGCTTTTACAGCCTTCTTTTATGTCAGTGTAATGCTTTCGTATGTATACCTTCTGAGAGAGGTTAAGCACGGTGGCTACATGGTCATCCTTATCTTCGTATGCTCATGGGGTAATGATACTCTTGCATATTGTACCGGAGTTCTTATCGGAAAGCATAAAATGTCACCGAAGCTCAGCCCTAAGAAGAGCGTTGAAGGACTTATCGGAGGTATCCTGGGTGCAGGCATACTGGGTGCCATATTTGGAATTATTTACAGCAATTACGTAAAAGAAACAACAAATGCATGGCTGATATTCGGAATCATCGGTGCGGTTGGTGCGATACCGGCTGTTATCGGAGATCTGGCTGCATCGGCTATTAAGAGAAATAATGATATCAAGGATTACGGAAAGCTTATTCCGGGTCACGGCGGAATACTGGATCGTTTCGACAGTATGATATTTACAGCGCCGATTATTTATTATTTGGTTAAATACTTTGTATAACGAGCGGCGAAGCAATCAATTACCATGCATAAGCTCCGCAGGAGCGACATACGGCGTAGCCGGATGGCATGGGAATTGTGCAGCTGCGAGTGTTAGTATCGCGGATATGTAAATTTTGGAGATTGAAATGAAGAAGATAGCAATCATTGGGTCGACAGGTTCGATCGGAACCCAGACTCTTGATATAGTAAGAGCAAATAAGGATATCGAGGTTGTTGCTCTTTCCTGCGGAAAAAAAATAGATCTCTTCGAGAAGCAGATCAGAGAGTTTAAGCCGAAATTTGCTTCGATTGAAAATGAAGAGCTTGCCAAGGATCTGAAGGAGAGGCTTTCTGATATTTCCGGAGTGGAGATAGCATTCGGTAAGGAAGGTCTTGTCCGGGTTGCAACGGCTCCGGATGCCGAAATAGTTGTGACTGCTATAGTCGGAATGATAGGTGTCGAGCCTACAATAGCGGCAATCGAAGCAGGAAAGGATATTGCACTTGCCAACAAGGAGACTCTTGTTACGGCGGGTCATATCATCATGCCTCTCGCCAAGGAAAAAGGGGTAAGGATACTTCCTGTTGATTCCGAGCATTCGGCAATCTTCCAGTGCATAAGCCAGAGTAAAAAGGGTGACGGAAGTCCGAATCAGATATCAAGACTTCTGATAACCGCATCGGGTGGCCCTTTCAGAGGACGCACGAGAGACGAACTGCGAAATGTATCTGTTGAGGATGCTCTGAAACATCCGAACTGGAGCATGGGCAGCAAGATAACGATCGACAGTGCAACACTTGTAAATAAGGGACTTGAAGTTATTGAGGCCAGACATCTATTTAACGTTCTCCCTGAGAATATAGAGGTTGTTGTACAGCCTCAGAGCATAATTCATTCCATGGTGGAGTTCGAGGACGGAGCGGTTATGGCTCAGCTGGGAACACCGGATATGAAGCTTCCGATACAGTATGCACTGTATTTTCCTGACAGAAGATATCTGGCAGGAGACCGACTTGATTTCACGAAGATGAAGGAAATAGTGATAGATACTCCTGACAGGGAGACCTTCAAAGGACTTGACTTTGCTTACAGATCTCTTAATGAAGGCGGAGTTATGTCAACTATATTTAATGCCGCAAATGAATATGCGGTTGCGGCATTTCTTGCAAGAAAGATTAAATTCCTGGATATTTATGATATTATCGAATATTCCATGGATAACGTTAAAAATATAACCGATCCGACTGTTAAGGATATACTTGATAAGCAGAAGGAAACAAAAGAAGTGATAAGAGGAAGATTCGGAATATGGGCGGAGTGTTAAAGATAATTGCAATAATCCTTGTTTTCGGCATAGTGGTTTTCATTCATGAGCTGGGACATTTTCTTGCGGCAAGGATGAATAAGGTCAAGGTGCTTGAATTTGCAATCGGTATGGGACCTGCTATAGCAAAATGGGGCAAGGGTGAAACAAAATACTCCCTCAGGGCTCTTCCGCTCGGAGGCTATTGTATGATGGAAGGCGAGGATGAGGACAGTGAGGATCCGCGGGCCTTTAGCAATAAATCGTGCCTGGCAAGGCTTTCTATTCTGTTTGCCGGACCTTTCTTTAACTTTATTCTTGCTTTTGTATTTGGCGTGATCATCTGTCATTTCTGTCTGATCGATCCGGCCAAGATTTATTCGGTTATTCCGGGAAGTGCTGCCGAAGAAGCAGGACTTCAGGATGGCGATGTTATTACACATCTTGACGGAAGCAGAATATATAATTTCCGTGAACTGAGTTACCATATCATTTCGCATAAAAAAGGCGCATCGGTTAAGGTGACTTATGAGAGAGATGGTAAGGAATACGAGACGATTGTTAAGCCAAAATATGATGAGGAAGAGGACAGATATCTCTTCGGAGTATACGGTGATTACAGGTCTGCGAAGAATTTCTGGGAGGAGCTAAAGTTTGGACTTCTGGAAGGCAGGCTGCAGATCAAGGCTACCATACTCTCGCTCAAGATGCTTATTTCCGGTAATGTCTCGACAAAGGATATGATGGGACCTGTCGGAATAGGTAATTACATGAGTGAGGTTATCGATGAGGCTGAAGAGCAGGGCGGCTTCGGAGACGTTGTTCTGAATGTTTTGAACTTCTGTATTCTTATCAGTGCAAACCTGGGAGTGATGAATCTGCTTCCGATACCGGCACTTGACGGCGGAAGGATACTTTTTGTTCTGATCGAGATGGTTTCAGGCAAGAAGATACCAAAGGATAAGGAAGCACTTGTAAATGCAATCGGATTCGTGCTTCTGATGATTCTTGTTGTTTTTGTATTCTTCAATGATATAAAGAACGTATTCTTCTAAGACTTCGAATATATACCTCCTCGGTTGTAGGTGAAATACGCCCTCGGAGGCATATATTCGTACGTCAGATGAAATACATCATAATCATTAAAGAATAAAAAAGGGATAGACCTTGGAGAGTAAATATGGCGTATAGGGATGAGACAAAAAAAATAAATATCGGTGGGGTGACGATCGGCGGCGGAAGTCCGGTTGCTATTCAGTCTATGACCAATACACCGACTGCTGATGTTGAGAAAACCGTGGAGCAGATACTCAGGCTGGAGAAAGCAGGCTGTGAGATCATCAGATGTACTGCCAATACGGTTGAGGCAGCGGATGCTTTTGATAAGATCAAGGAGAGGATTCATATTCCTCTTGTTGCTGATATTCATTTTGATCACAGGCTTGCAATCCGTGCAATGGAGCATGGCGCTGACAAGATCAGGATCAATCCGGGTAACATTGGCGGAAAGGATAACCTTGTAAGGGTTGTTGAAGAAGCCAAGAAGAGGAGTATCCCTATCCGCGTAGGAGTTAATTCGGGCTCCCTCGAGAAAAATCTGATTGAAAAATACGGCGGCGTGACTGCCGAGGGAATAGTTGAAAGTGCGATGGATAAGGTAAGGATGATCGAGGAGTGCGATTACGATAATATCGTGATCAGCATCAAATCCTCTGATGTTCTTATGTCTGTAAAGACGCACAGGCTGATAAGCGAGATGACTAAATATCCGCTACATGTCGGTATTACCGAATCGGGTACTGTTTATTCGGGAAATATCAAATCATCGGTCGGGCTTGGAATAATACTTTCTGAAGGAATAGGAGATACTGTCAGGGTATCTCTTACAGGTGATCCTGTTCAGGAGGTCAGAACAGCAAAACTGATACTTAAGACACTGGGACTTCGTAAGGGCGGACCTTCACTTGTGTCATGTCCAACCTGCGGAAGAACTGAGATACCGCTTATTGAACTGGCTGAGTCTGTTGAAAATATGATGGGTGATTATGAACACCTTGATATTAAGATAGCGGTAATGGGCTGTGTTGTGAACGGCCCGGGAGAAGCGCGTGAGGCCGATATCGGAATCGCCGGCGGCAGGAACGAAGGGCTTCTCATCAAAAAAGGAGAAATAATCAAGAAGGTTCCTGCTGACGGACTGCTTGCAGCATTGAAGGAGGAGCTTGATAACTGGAATTAGTAACAGAGGAATCAGAACAATAGTAATGATGATTGGGACTGATCCGGCTGTTTGTTGTGATTGACTGGGTAATAATATTGGAGAGTGGTTTATTTGGATAGAAAGAAGTTCTATGAGGTTTTTCCGGACATAGTGCTGGAGGACGAATACTCGGATATATTTAACCATGTTGATGTGGTTAAAATACTGAAGAGAGAGAATAACAGCGAACTTGTTGTTTGTATAGAAGCTGACAGACTGATCGATAAGATGAGTATTTACAGAGCTGAAGAGGTGCTTAGAGAGCACCTTTTTGGTTCTAAGAGCCGTATCAGAGTAAGGCTTGCAGAGAGATATCTGCTGTCGAACCAGTATAACCTGAAGAATCTGGTTGATGTTTATTATGACAGTTTTCTTCTGGAGATCGGCAAGAAGAGCTCGTTTGATCAGCAGCAGCTCAGGAAGAAGGATTATGAAGTCAGTGGTAACGATCTGGTATTTAATATCACTGATTCTTTTGTTATGCGAGGAAGAGTTGATAACCTTAAGGAGTATTTTGAAAGGACACTTCTGGAGCGTTTCGGAATGAATGTTAATGTTTCTTTTTCATTCAAAGAGAGCGAAAGTGAAGCAGGCGGCGCAGGCAAGAAGAAGGGTGTCGAGAAGGAAGAAGATGAAGGCGGCTTTATAATCGGGCCTGAAATGGCGGACTATGCCTTTGTTGTAGGAAGTGATATCGATCTTCCTTTCAAAGCGGGTAATTCATATGAGAAAGTCAGCGGCAGCGTGATAAATAGTGCGGATAATACAAATAATACGGATAATCCTTCGGCTCAGTCTGATGCTGCGATGGATGCGTATTATGAAGGTATGATGAATGACGAACTTATGATGAATGAATATCCGGGTGGCGGACAGATGGAGAGTGCTCCGGTTCATCATGAGGAGAATGCTGCTGATAATCAGCAGAGCAGTAACCGGAATGAAAAGGCTGATGAAAAGGCCGATGATAAAAAAGAAAAGAAAAAACCGGGAACGGGCAGGGAGTATGCCGGCAGCAGAAGAGGCGGAAATACACGCCGTTCAAATGATCCGGACTGCTTCTATGGCAGAAACTGTGAGGGAGATATCACAGAGATAAAGAACCTCGAGGATAATATGGGTGAGGTCTGCATAAGAGGACAGATACTTGGTATCGAAGAAAGAGAGCTCCGTACCGGTAAGATACTTATCACGGCGACCATCACGGATTTTACGGATACTATAGGATTTAAGCTCTTTATCCAGCCGGATGATCTTGATGTTATCAGAGAAGAACTTAAACAGGGAAATTTCTATAAGCTTAAGGGTGTACCTGCTTATGATCCTTATGCGAGAGAGGTTAACATAACATCGGTTACGGGTGTTAAGAAATCAGCCGACTGGCGTGAGAGCAGAAACGATGATGAGGAAGAAAAACGTATAGAGCTGAATATGCATACACTTATGAGTGAGATGGATTCAGTGGTTGACATAAAGAAGATGATCAAGCGTGCCAAGGCGTGGGGGCATAAGGCCGTTGCAATTACCGATAACGGAGTTGTTCAGGCATTCCCTATAGCTAATCATGAGGTTTCGCCGGATGAGGATTTTAAGATTATCTATGGCGTAACCGCCTATCTTGCAAATGATATGAAGACGCTTGTTCTGAACGGACATGATGAAGACTTCGATAAGGATGATACCGAATTCGTTGTATTTGATATTGAGACGACCGGACTTTCTGTAAAGCATTGTAAGATCATTGAGATTGGTGCGGTAAGGATCGATAAGAACGGCAAAGAACTTGGACGATTCTCTGAATTTGTAAATCCTGAGGTTCCGATTCCGTACAATATTGAAAAACTCACATCCATAACCGATCTGATGGTTGCTGATGCACCTACTATAGAGGTTATACTTCCGCGTTTCCTTGAGTTCAGCAAGGGGGCTGTTCTTGTTGCGCATAATGCTGAATTCGATACCGGATTTATCAGAGAGTTTTCAATGAGACTCGGATACGAGTATGACTTTACGGCACTTGATACAATGACTCTTGCTCAGGTTTTCATTCCTGATATCGGAAGGTATAACCTGGACAGACTCTGCAAGTATTTCAATGTTGTAAATAAGCACCACCACAGAGCCTGCGATGATGCGGATGTAACAGGAAAAATATTTGTTAAGCTGATGGAGCTTATCAAAAATAAGGGTATATCTTCGGTTAAAGCCCTGAATGAGTATGGCAGCGTTTCGGCGGACAAGATCAGGAAGGGCAGAGTTTATGATGCAACGATACTTGTGAAGAACGATCCGGGGCGTGTGAACCTTTACAGGCTTATTTCCGATTCTCATATCAAGTATTTCAATACCAAGCCGCGTATGCCGATGAGTCTCGTTAATGAGTTCAGGGACGGGCTTATAGTCGGTTCCGGAACATCGGGCAGTGAACTTTATGAATATCTCCTGAATGGGGCTTCGGATGAGGATATCGAGAAGCTGGTGAACTTCTTTGATTATCTGGAGGTTCAGCCGCCGTCAAATGATGAATATATGATACGAAATGACCGCAGCCGTGTGACCTGCAGAGAGGATCTTGAGGATATTATCAGGAAGATAGTTGAGCTTGGTGCGAAGTATGATAAACCGGTTGTTGCTACCGGAAATGTGCATTTTCTTGATCCTGAAGATGCAATCTACAGAGAGATCGTATTAGAGGGAAGTATGAACAAGGGCTCCATGAAGAAGGCTCTTAAGGAGGCTATGGAAAATGGAGAAAGTCTTGATATTGAACAGCCGCCTCTATATTTCCGTACGACCAGAGAAATGCTGGATGAATTCAGCTTTCTGGGGTATACAAAGGCGAAGGAAATAGTAATAGATAATCCGAACAAGATAAATGATATGATCGAGAAAATCAGTCCGGTGCGACCCGATAAAGCACCGCCTGTTATCGAGAATTCGGACAAGACGCTCAGAGAAATATGTTATAACAAGGCTCATGAGATATACGGACCGAACCTTCCGGAGATAGTTGAGACCAGACTTGAGAAGGAACTTAATTCCATCATCGGTAACGGTTATTCGGTTATGTATATCATAGCACAGAAGCTGGTTTGGAAATCAAATGATGACGGCTATCTGGTTGGATCGAGAGGTTCGGTTGGTTCGTCCTTTGCGGCAACCATGGCGGGTATCACCGAGGTTAATCCGCTTTCACCGCATTATATATGTCCGAACTGCTTCTATACTGATTTTGATTCGGAACTTGTTAAGAGCTACAGCGGTATGTCGGGCTGCGACATGCCTGACTGCGACTGTCCGAAGTGTGGAACCAAGATGAGGAAGGAAGGGCATGATATTCCTTTCGAAACCTTCCTTGGATTCAAGGGCGATAAGGAACCTGATATCGATCTTAACTTCTCGGGCGATTATCAGCCAAAGGCTCATGCAT
>DOVL01000109.1:0-2296 GCA_003520105.1 Lachnospiraceae bacterium
GCTGCAGACGCCAATGCATAAGCAATTGTCGCACCAACTGTTGTTACATCTACTATCCAGCTGATTGCGGTACGTCCGAAGAGCGGAAATACACATGATATTACAAGGATACAGATAATTGCATTTTTCGGAACATACTCGTTCTTCTTCCTTCCGACCCACTCCGGAAAAAGTCCATCCTCAGCCATTGAATTCATCAGACGACTTAGTGCTATATAGTTTCCGATAAGTCCTGTAAAAATAGCTCCGAGCGATGCAACTCCCAGTATCACGCTGCCGGTATCCCCCAGCGCAACATATGCCGCATTAAAGGTCGGCTGTGAAGCAGTGCCGGAATATCTGTCCAGTTTTACTATATAATCAGTCCACGACTTACATCCTTCAGGCAGAGCTTTAACTGACATCAGCGATAAAAGTATATATGCTATAGCTGCAGTAAAAATCGCTACTGCAAGCACACGAAAAGTCTTCTTCAATGAGAACTTTGCTTCAGCCGCAGAATGAGATATCGATTCAAAACCAACATATGCCAATGGTGCAAGTGCAAATATGGTGAACACACTACTTGATTCACCCTTTCCCGGTGCAAATTTCGGTGAATATTCTTTAGCTCCCGACCATCCCGATACTGCCACAAAGCATATTACTACTCCAATAAAAAGAAGCACTGCCATGAGAATCTGAATCCTGGCTGACATTCTTCTGAACATACAGACTCCTGCAGCAAGAACCAATGCCCCGAGAGCAAGTATAAGCTCTCCCAGATATATCGGATATCCCGCGATCTGATATAAATAGCCAAATCTGAAGGTCTTGCCGAGCAGCGTTCTTGCGATCAGAGGAAGCGCTGTAGCATTTGCCCAGATAATAGCAATGTAAGTAAGGATAAGGAACCATGCACTGAGGAAGCCCTGATCATAACCGAAGGTCTTCTTGGTGTAAGTATATGTACCGCCGCCATCCGGATAACGGTTCATGAGATAGTGATAGTTCACTGCAATAAGCAGCATAACGAGACCGCCGAGTCCCAGACCGATTGCAGTACCTATCGGTCCTGCAATGGGAAGAAAAGTAGTTCCTGGCATAACAAATGAACCCCAGCCAACGCTGCAGCCGAACGCAAGTGCCCATGCACCTGCTATTCCCAGATACTGCTTCTTGCCAGAGGAGACTCCTTCTCCGTTAGAATAGATCTCCATACTATATCCCCCAATTTATGCACCGATATAATACCACTTACACCCCAAAATAATACTGTATTATATTCTTGTGTTCATCTTACTCAATTATTACCGGTGTCAATTTGACCGATATCATTTGCCCGGATTCGTATTCTACTCAGATTCTTCTTCATACCTCCGGATTCCGGCCACAGTGTGATCATACAGTTCCCTAACGAGTTCTATCCGCTCTTTGACCTCATCATCAGATAGCTGCCTCACGTTGCCCGGACGAAACTCCTCGGTTATCTCTGAAGCCACTTCCGAAAGCTTCATCAGTCCGAGATTTGCCGTAAGCCCCTTTAAGGCATGAGCCGCCTCGAAGAGTTCTGCAGGGTCCATGCTTTCTCCTGCGGAAAACAGTTCTTACGCAACACTGTTCTGTGCGAATCTCCGTATATGTTTATCGATCAGTTTGTCGATTCTGAGAACGCGGATTGCCTGATCATAATCACCGTCTATATTCTGATATAGTTTCTGAATTGTCATGTTTTCCGCCTTCTCCCACGCTATGTTGTCTGTTCATTTTTATAACACCCCATCAAATGTCAGACTACAAGATTCATTTTATCACATTTCTGATATAATGAACACAAAAAACTCAAAAAACGCGAAGATTTTTATCCCTTTTTCACTCGTTTCATGATAAATAAAAGACCCGCCGAAGCGAGTCTCTTATGTGTAATTTAGAACCCCAGATCATCGTTGACAAGTATCACATGTATCCTGTCCTTATGTCTTGAAAATCTTGTGATAAGGAACTGGCAGCAAATGGTATCCGGTGACTTGCAATCCATACATGCACCGGTCTTGGAACAAGGCGTAGAAAGTCCGAATCTCTGCGCATTTATCGGTGCAGCAACGTTTCTTGCTCTCTTCATCGCACTGTCGCTGTCGTTACATATCTTGTTCATTCCGACAATGAAAAGCACCTTCTTAGGTCCCTGTGCGATTGCCGAAACTCTGTTGGAATTACCATCGATGTTTACGATTATACCGTCCTCGGTCATCGCATTTGCGCTTGAAAGGAAGAAGTCGGCGTCATACGCAAGAAGCATTGCCGCTCTCTTGTCCTC